>JAAZJU010000069.1 GCA_012800195.1 Clostridia bacterium | reverse complement strand
GCACCTAAATAGAGAAATGAAGCCATTAAGGTGGGAGGTATTTCTTGTAATAAAAGTTTAGATACAGGCGAACTAATAGCATATAAGGCTGCTGCCAGTATTGCAAAGGATATTGCTTGATATTGTCTAGTTTTCATTTTAACACCTCATATTTTTCTTACTTAAATGCTCAGGCTTTTAAATTTACAATTTTTCTAAACTCCAACATATTTGTATAGCTAAACATGCCAAAGCGGGGGATCTCATATTTGGGAGTAGACATTTCCACATATCCTTCATTAACTGTAAAGGCTAATTTATGGCCAGTTTCTTGTAAAACCGTAAGAGCGGTATTATCATAGGCACCATAAGGATAGGCAAAATACTTACAATCTAATTTGCTTTGCAATGTTAAGAGGTCCGTCTCAACTTCCTTAGGTGTACTTACTATTAGTGAAGGCATTTTATTAATATCCAAGCGGTGCATATCAAAGGTATGGTTTTCAAAGGTAAAGACATCGGATATCTCTTGCATATCTTCATAGCTTAGGTATTGAAAATTTTCAAACCTATGAATATTATTAGAAGCTTCTTCACTATATTTTCCAATAATAAAGACGGAACCTTGGAAATTATATTTCTTTAAGACCGGGTAAATTAAACCTTTGGCACTACGGTAACCATCATCAAAGGTTAAGACCACAGTCTTTTTAGGTAAATCTATCTTTCCTTCCATAAAATCCGCTAATTCATCTAAGGTAGCAGTATAAAAGTTATTATTATGTAAATATTTCATATGCTTTTCAAATAAAGACAATGGCAGTACGGTGTTACTATCTTTAAAGACACTTTTTTTAATATTTCCATCATATACATGGTGATAGCATAAAACTGGAATTTTTTCTTGTGCCCCATTATTAAGGGGGAGGCCATAGGTAAGAAAATTATTATGAAAAGGGTTTACAGTCACAATAAACCCCAGGAGAAGAACTGTAATTATAGTAAAAAGGATAAATCTTTTTAGAATATTGAAAACCCCCATCAAACCATACTTGTGCTTTTTATTATAGCAGATTGTTTAACATTTTTTGGCCTAATTATAAGGAGGCATATATAAAAAAGCACCCGTTGAGGGTGCCCATTAAGGTAGTATGTTTTAATTTTGATTTCTCAAAATATGTTTAATTTTATAACCGTTCTCAGTAAGTTTTTCCTCAATAGCGTTGGTATCAATGCTTTGGGTTCTAATAACAATGTCTCGCTTATCACCAGTATCACCAAAAGCAACAATATGGGTTATATTGGAATTAAAATCTCTAAAAATCTCGGTTATATTGGCTAAGACTCCAGGAGCATCTAGAGCTTCTATGGTAATCCGGGTCCCAGTCTCTCGGGAACCTAAAATATCGATAAAAGCATCAAAAATATCACTTTCCGTAATGATCCCTACCAACTTATTATTCTCAACTACAGCTAAGGCACTAATTCTATTTTCCCGCATTAAAACAGCAGCTTCTTCTAAAAGGGCTTCAGGAGAGATGGTGATTACATCTTTGGTCATGGCCTCACTTACGGTAAGTTTAGATAAAAGATAATTTAATTCATAGATACTTAGGCTTGTTGCCTTGGTGGGGGAAACCTTATGGAGATCGCCATCAGTAACAATTCCTACCACTTGCTCTCCTTTGACCACAGGAACTCTTTTAAGATTTTTTTCTCTCATTAATTCCATTAAATCATGGATGGGGGCGTTGTAAGAGATAGTGTATGGATTAGCTGTCATTCTGTTTTTTACATACATACTATTTCCCTCCTAAATAGGCTTTTTGGATTTCACTACTTTTCGCCAGTTCTTCTCCAGTTCCGCTCATAACGATGGAACCGTTTTCTATTACATAAGCCCTATGAGCAATAGACAGGGCCATGCTAGCATTTTGTTCAACAAGCAAAATAGTAGTACCGGAATTATTAATATCGGTAATAATTTTGAAAATCTCCCGCACTAATAAAGGAGCTAGACCCATTGAGGGTTCATCTAATAAGAGAATTTTAGGTTGAGACATTAGAGCGCGACCCATAGCCAGCATTTGTTGTTCACCACCAGATAAGGTTCCTGATGATTGGTGCTTGCGTTTACCTAATATTGGGAATAATTCGTATATATGCTCTAAGTCTTTTTTTATATTGGTTTTATCTTTTCTCAGGAAGGCACCTAGCTCTAGATTTTCTAAAACGCTCATTTCAGGAAATACCCTTCTGCCTTCAGGCACTTGGGATAAACCTAGCTCCACTCTGTCTGGTGCTGGAAGATTAGTAATATTTTGGCCTTCTAAGAATATTTCCCCACTGGTAGCATTATTTAAACCAGAAATAGTCCGGAGGGTAGTGGTTTTTCCTGCTCCGTTGGCTCCGATGAGAGTAACAATTTCTCCTTTATTGACAGTGAGGGAGGCATTCTTGAGAGCGTGAATAACTCCGTAGTGGACATTTAAATTTTTTATCTCAAGCATTACTGACATCCTCCCCCAGATAGGCTTCAATAACCCTTTTATTTGTTCTTATTTCCGCTGGAGTCCCAGAGGCAATTAGCATTCCATAATCTAAGACGAAAATCCTTTCACAGATTTCCATAACCAAAGACATATCATGTTCAATTAGGAGTACCGTAAGGTCAAATTCTTCCCTAATCCATTTGATAGTATTGGTTAATTCTTCAGTTTCAAAGGGATTCATACCAGCTGCGGGCTCATCCAAAAGTAGTACCGCGGGTTTAGTGGCCAGTGCTCTGACAATCTCTAAATGCCTTTGTTCACCATAGGGAAGATTTTTAGCTAGTTCATTTTTTTTGTGGGACATCTTAAAGATATCTAAGAGTTGTTCTGCTTCTTCTAATAATTTGTCTTCCTCCTGATAAAAATTGTTAAAGCGGAAGAAGGAGGACGGAAGCTTATATTGCACATTTTGATGCATGGCAATACGGACATTATCTAGGACAGTTAAATCCTTAAAAAGTCTGATATTCTGAAAGGTTCGGGCCAAACCAGCTTTAGTAACATTATAGGGTTTTAAGCCTCCTATATTTACTTCTTCTCCATTTAACTCTAACTTAATTGTACCAGAAGATGGTTCATAAACACCAGTAAGAAGATTGAATAGAGTGGTTTTGCCTGCACCGTTAGGACCGATAATTCCGACAAGCTCTCCTTTATTAATTTGCATACTGACATTGGATACGGCAGTAAGCCCTCCAAAGGACCTTGTTAATTTATCTATGATTAGCATTTATTTGCCTCCTTTCCTCTATTCTCTTTTACTGAAATTTAAAAGGTCTGTTATTTCCTTAGTACCCATAATACCTTGGGGTCTAAATAACATAATGATAATCAATAAGAGGGCATAAATAATCATCCGTAGAGCTGCAAAGGATTGGAGAGCAGCAGTCAATACTGCTATAAGGATGCCCGCAATAACTGAACCAGTAATACTACCTAAACCCCCTAAAACAACAATAATTAAAATATCAATAGATTTTAAGAAACCGAATATTTCAGGTCTCAAAAAATAAAAGTAAGAAGAATAGAGGGCACCAGCTATACCTGCAAAAAAAGCACCGATGGCAAAGGCAATAACTTTATATTGGGTAGTATTAATACCCATGGATTCTGCTGCTATTTCATCTTCCCTAATAGAAATACAAGCTCTGCCATGGGAGGAATTAATAAAATTACTAATTAAAACTACCGTAGTCACAGTGAAGAAGAATAACCAGAACCAATTGGTATATCTGGGGATACCATTTAATCCTGCTGCCCCATTGGTTATTTCCAGGTTTAGAAAAATTACGCGAATTATTTCAGCCATACCCAAGGTTGCAATGGCTAGGTAGTCCCCCTTTAGTCTTAATGTAGGTATTCCGATTAAGACGCCAACTAGAGCAGCTATAATAGCGCCAGCCAATACTCCTAAAATAAAACCAAAGGTAGAATTTAGTTCCATATTTATGAGGGCGCAAACATAAGCTCCAATGGCCATAAATCCAGCATGCCCTAAGGATAACTGGCCAGTAAAACCTGTAATTAGGTTTAAGCTCACCCCAAGGATAATATTAATACACACCATTGCAATGGTAATTTCATGGAAACTTGTTAATATTCCAAAATTTCTAAGTGCATAAACGATGGCGAAGGTTAGGATTAGTCCTGCTAAAATCATTATGTTTTTTTTCGACAATACTCGCATGTATCACACCTTCTCTCTTTCATTTTTGCCAAGAAGGCCTGATGGTTTTAAAATTAAAATTAGAATTAAGAAGGCGAAAACAGCAGCATCACGATACATGGAATTTCCATACCCCGCTACCAAAGTTTCCATAATCCCAATAGCAAGCCCTCCGATCATAGCACCAGGGATACTGCCTATTCCTCCAAATACTGCCGCAACAAAGGCCTTCAAACCAGGCATCATACCCATCAGAGGATCAATTGAATTATAATAAATACCAACCAATACTCCTGCTGCTCCAGCGAAGGCGGAACCTATAGCAAAGGTGATGGAGATTGTTTTATCTACTCTAATTCCCATAAGCTGGGCTGCATCCTTATCTATAGATACAGCACGCATGGCTTTACCTGTTTTCGTTTTAGTAACTATATATTGAAGTAGGATCATTAAAGCAACTGCTGTTACTAAAATATAGATTTGTTGCATATTAACTCTAACGCCACCGAAGTGAAAGAGATGATTAGTCAAGACTTTTGGGTAGGAGCGGACCTCTGCTCCTACAAAAAACATCATTGAATATTCTAATAGTAGGGAGACACCTATAGCGGTAATTAACACAGTTATTCTTGAAGAATTTCTCAAGGGTTTATAGGCTACTCTTTCTATTATCATACCTAAGATGGCACAAACAATCATAGATAGGATAAGTGCAGGGAAAAAACCTAAATGTACATAGGTAGTAGCTGCAAAGCCAATGTACGCCCCAATCATATATATATCACCATGGGCAAAGTTAATGAGCTTAATAATTCCGTAAACCATGGTATATCCTAAAGCAATCAGTGCATAGATGCTACCGAGAGAAAGGCCATTGACCATCTGTTGTAAAAATTGATCCAAGGTTATGCACCTCCTATTGTCAATAAATTTAAATAAATTAAGTTAGAGCATGGAAAGGCTCTAACTTAATTTAGTTATTGCAATAAATTTTTCATGGTTAACTATGAAAAATCTTAGTTGGGGTCAACCTTAACACTTGTTGCTTGAACACCATTTTCTAAACCGATAACTACTGCAGATTTAATGGGGTTGTGATCTTCGCCCATATCAAAGGTACCTGTTACACCAACGAAACCTTTTGTTTCAGCTAGGGCATCTTTAATAGCTTCAGGATCAGCAGAGCCAGCTCTTTCAACAGCATCTGCAATAAACATCCCAAGGTCATAACCAAGGGCATTAAAGGCATTTGGTTCTACGCCATTTTTTTCTTTATACGCTTTAATAAATTCTTTAACTAGTGGATCTTCGTCAATTGATGAATAATGATTAGAGAAGTAAACATCATTTAGAGCTTCTGCACCAGCCAATTCTAAAAGAACAGGGGAGTCAAATCCATCGGCACCAAGGATTGGAGCATCTATTCCTTGATCTCTGGCTTGCTTAATAATCAGGCCTGCTTCTTGATAATAGCCTGGGATAAAGATAACATCGAAGTCTTTTCCTTTAATGCTAGTTAGGATTGCGTTAAAGTCTTTGTCTTTGGCTACATAACCTTCATGAGCCACAATTGTACCACCAGCAGCTTCAAAAGTTGCCTTGAAGTTTTCAGCTAGACCTTTTCCATAGTCACTGGAGTTATCTTGAATGATAACAGCTTTAGTAGCATTTAAATTATTAAAAGCAAAGTTCGCCATTGTTACACCTTGGAAGGAGTCGTTAAAGCAAAGACGGAAAACATATTCATTAACATTTCCTTTGTCATCAACGGTTACACCTTTATCTGCTGTAGCAGAAGCAGAGATTATGGGAACTTTATTACCCATTGCTACAGGAATAGTAGCCATAAAGTTACCAGAAGTTGCAGGACCAAGAGCCGCTACAACACCCTCTTGAGTCATCAGTCTTGTTGCCAAAGAAGTTGCTTCAGCAGGTTCGGACTTATTATCAAATTGGACAGGAACGATTTTCATTCCATTAATACCACCAGCAGCATTGATTTCATCAAAAGCCATCAGAATACCATTAACTGATGATTCCCCATAGGAGGCCACCGCACCAGTTAACTCGTAGTTGATACCGATTTTGATTTCATTTGCATCGGCACCACCATTTTTGTCTCCACTACCGGAACAGCCAGCTAAACTGACTACCATAGCTAGTAGGAGAAAAAGAACTAAAGATTTTTTCATTTTCATACCACCCTTTTTCTTTTGTTATATAATACTTGCCATCATTTTATAACCTTTTCTAAATATATACAAGATGTTTTTTATAAAAATATAAAAAATTTTAAACTGTTATAAGACAGTTTAATAAATGGAATATTTAGGAAGAGTAAAAAATGTTTATGGCGAGGGGTCTTTTAGGATTAAACGAGAAGAAATGTAAAGGATTTAGGAGTAATAAATAGCTGCCAAAGTTCACCTCTTGTCATGATTTTTACTTTATAATAAAGTAGATAATTATATTGTATTTTTCAGTACGGGAGGCGTCTAAATATGAGTAATTTAGGGTATTGTGGTTTAGAAGCCAGTATTTCATTAAATAGAAAACCCCTTTTAGAGGTAGAACGAAGTTTGATTACAAAACATAGATCCCCTCTTTGGTCTCAATTTATTAAAGCCATTAATGATTATCAATTGATTGATGAAGGGGATAAAATAGCAGTTGCTATTTCAGGGGGGAAGGATAGCTTATTAATGGCCAAGCTTTTCCAGGAATTAAAGCGTCATGGGAAGAAAAAGTTTGAATTAGAATTTATTGCTATGGATCCCGGTTATCATGATAATGTGCGTGAAGTATTAATAAACAACTGCAACTACTTAAATATTCCTATTACCTACTTTGAATCTAATATTTTTCAGGTGGTTGACAAAATTTCTAGGGAGTATCCCTGTTATCTTTGTGCCAGAATGAGAAGGGGTTCTCTTTATTCCAAGGCTCAAGAATTGGGGTGTAATAAATTAGCTTTAGGTCACCACTTAGATGATGTTATTGAAACAACTATGTTAAATTTACTTTGCGCTGGTAATTTTAAAACCATGTTACCCAAGCTCAAATCCACTAATTTTCCTGGGTTAGAATTAATTAGACCTATGTATTGTATTCGTGAAGCTAGTATTATTAAATTTATGAAGGATAATGGTATTGAGGCAGTGGATTGTGGTTGTATTGTGGCGGCTAAAAAGACCAGTAGTAAACGTGAAGAAATAAAAAAATTAATTAAGAACTTAAGTAGCAGTTTTCAAGAAGTAGAAAAATCTATTTTCCAAGCAGCTCATAATGTGGATCTGGATTGTATTATAGGTTGGAAACAAGAAGGGAAAAAGCATTCTTTCCTAGATGAATACTAAAAATGAAAAGAGGAAGGAAGTTAAGAATGTTGATTTTTCAATACGGTCAGAAGGAAATTGAATATTTAAAGTCCAAAGATAAAATCTTAGGCCAGGCCATAGACAAAATCGGTTTAATAAAAAGGGAGATTAATCCAGACCCTTTTGTAGCTTTAATACCTAGTATTATCAGCCAACAGATTTCCAAGAAAGCTGCAGCTACTGTCTGGAATAGGTTATCCCAGACTCTAGGTCATGTTACACCGGAAAATATAATTAAGACTGATTTGGCAGAAATCCAAGGTTGTGGAATGTCCTTAAGGAAGGCTAGGTATATAAAGGGGATAGCAGAGGCTGCTTTTTCTGGTCAAGTGGAATTTGATAAACTACAATTTTTAGAAGATGAGGATATAATCAAGAAACTGATTCTTTTACCAGGGGTAGGAACCTGGACTGCGGAGATGCTACTAATTTTTTCTTTGTGTCGTCCCGATGTAGTCAGCTATAAGGATTTAGCCATTCGCAGAGGGATGATGAATTTATATCAACTGGAGGAACTTTCTCCCCAAGACTTTCAAAGATATAGAAAAAATTATTCACCTTATGGTTCAGTGGCCTCCCTATACCTTTGGGCTTTATCCTGATCGTACTGAAATAGAGATGATATTTAAAAAGTCTATATATTCATAAAAAAGCAAAAATTATTGACAGGGAATGGTAAAGAATGTAATATAGGTTTAATTATCAACTTTTAATTTATTAATGGGAGTGGATTTTTAAATGAAAAAGGAACTAATTCGGGCCCATAACTTTAACGCAGGTCCATCGGCTCTTCCCTTAGCTGTTTTAGAGAAGGCACAAGAAGAATTATTAGATTTACAG
>JAAZJU010000068.1 GCA_012800195.1 Clostridia bacterium | reverse complement strand
TGAAGGAGCAGAACGATATAGCTTACCAGTATTGTCCCTAGCTACCAACAAAGATAATCTTTTTGATTGGGAAAAGGGAATTTATGTAGGGGGCAAAATTTTTGAGGAATATCTAGAGGAAAATCCTGATTTAGATAAAATACCAGCCATGGCTCCTGCTAATTATCACCAGGGAGGGCGAGAATGGGAAAGGCCTGAGACAAACGAGGATAGTGTATCTCTAGCCCTTATTGCCGATGGTCAACAGGTTTGGGCGCAAAATGTAGGGATCCGTATTCATGGGGGAGCCTCTCGTTCGGAACCTCAAAAGTCATTACGCATCTATGCTCGAGAGGAGTATAGCCAGGGTAAATTAGAATATCCCTTCTTCGGGGAGGGGATTAAAAATTACCGCAGACTAATATTGAGGAATTCTGGCAATGAATGGGGCAAAACCATGTTCCTAGATGGTTACCTCCAGAACTTGGTAGAAGATTTTAATGTGGATACTCAGAAATTTCAACCAGCTATTCTCTTTATTAATGGGGAATACTGGGGGATCCATAATATTCGAGAGCGACAGGATGAATATTATATAGAGGGCAGATATGGGGTAGATCCCCAAAAGGTTACTATTTTAGAAAATAATGCGGAAGTTGCCGTGGGTAATAAGGGGGATGAAAAGCCTTATTTAGACCTGTTAGCCTTTATGGAAACTAATGATCTTAAAGACCCAGAAAATTATGCTTATGTGCAAACCCAAATGGATATTGCTAATTTTATTGATTACCAGATAATTAACATTTTTCTAGCTAATATTGATTGGCCTCAGAATAATGTGAAATTTTGGCGCGTGAATACGGATAAATATGATCCTAAGGCGCCTCCAGGTCAAGATGGGCGCTGGAGATGGTTGGTTTTTGATTTAGATTCTATGGGCGGGACCTATGGGGCTGGCTCTTGGGATACGGGAGAGCGCTTCCCAGACTACCAGGCTCTAGCCAGGGCTACGGACCCTAATTTCTATACTGGAGAGGGTAATTGGCCTACCTTTTTATTGAGCAAGCTTTTAGAAAATCCGGAGTTTAAAACTAGCTTTATTAACCGTTTTTCAGATCATTTAAATACCAGCTTTAAACCCGAAGTAACTTTAAAGGTCTTAGAAGATATGGCCGCTATAACTGGAAAAGAAATTAGGGAGCATGTTAAGCGTTGGGGCTACCCAACATCCTACCAAGATTGGCAGGAGAAGGTGGAATATATTCGGGCTTTTATGGAGGAACGCCCTCTCTATCAAGTAGAGCATCTTTTAGAATACTTTGACCTTGCTGGTACAGCAAAGGTAAATTTAAAGACGAATCCTCAGAAGGGGACAATCAAAATTAATACTATAGAAATTAAGGAAGGCACCAAGGGAGTAGATAATCCTGCTTCCTGGCAAGGGGTCTATTTTAAAGGGGTACCAGTTGAAATTACCGCTATACCTAAGGTTGGCTATAAGTTTGTAGGCTGGGAAGGTAGTGAGCAAAGTAGTAGAGCTACCCTGAGTTTAAACCTTAGTGGAGATGTAGAATTGAAGGCTGTTTTTGAATAGATGGTAATGGGCTATTCTGCAGGATAGTGGGTGCGCGGGCGCGCGGGCGCGAAAAAACCCAGAGGATTTTCTACAGGTCTCTTTTTGTCATTCTATGTTAAGATTTCTAATAAGATATAAAAACATGATACCATAAAGTAAAAAGAATGGAGTGGTATGATGTTTGAAGAAACTAGAAAGATGATGGAGTTATTCGAGAAAGTGGGGT
>JAAZJU010000067.1 GCA_012800195.1 Clostridia bacterium | reverse complement strand
CATATTATTAATTTACCTCTAATTAATGGTAAAGATAGTTAGGTACTATGGTACAATTAATTATATTAATTCGAAGAGAAATCGGAGGGGAAAATGCGTAAATATCTTAATCAAATAAAAAACAATCCTTTATTTCTTTTTATTTTAGCCCTCATGCTCTTTTATTTTTCCTCATTCTACCCATCCCTTACTGAAAGATTTTACTCTCAGGGCATTTTTAAGATTATTGCCCCTACTTATAGTAGGATAACAGGTCTTTTACCTTTCTCGATAGCGGAATTAATTATAGGGATTTTTATAATAACTATTTTATTTTCTTTAGGAAGGCTGTTGAAAAAGAAAATAAGGGTTAACCTTAAATACTTTAAAAAAGTAATTTTTATTTTCAGCCTTATCTATTTCCTTTTTATCACAACATGGGGTATTAATTATAATCGTTATACCTTTGCTCAAATTGCTCAACTGGAAATTAAACCTGCTACTATAGAAGAATTAACTGGGTTAACGGAAGATTTAATTATTAAAGTCAACGAATTTAGAGCTTTAGTTTTAGAGGACGATCAAAGGGTTATGAAGTTACCTAATGGTATCCCTAATATGTTTCAGAGGGCTTCTGAAGGCTTTAAACGAGCAGGAGAAGTATATCCAGAACTAAGTGGGACCTATGGCAAGCCCAAAGGAGTTTTATTCTCAGAAGTCATGGCTTACTTGGGAATTGGAGGTTTTTACTTTCCATTTACAGCTGAAGCCAATATAAATACTTTACTACCTCCCCCTATGCTTCCCTTTGTAACTGCTCATGAAATGGCCCATCAACGTGGATTTGCTAGAGAAGATGAAGCTAATTATTTGGCCTATCTTACTACATCTAAACATCCTGATGTTGACTTTCAATATTCTGGCCATCTTATGGCTCTTTCCCATGCCATGAGTGCTTTAAGAACAGCTGCACCAGAAAAGGCTTTAGCTTTGCAAGAACAGTACTCTGAAGGTGTAAAAAGAGATTTAATAACCCTTAATCAATATTGGCAAAAATATGATACTTTTATTGATACAATTGCAACTGAGATCAATAACCTTTTCCTCAGGGCCAATATGCAACAGGATGGCGTAGATAGTTATAGTAGGATGATAGATCTATTACTTGCAGAATATAGACAAAAAAACAAAGAAAATCTATAAAGAGCTTACTTACACTGGTAAGCTCTTTATAGATTGTGTTAATAATTAATGAACATATGCGAAATAAATATTAACAATTTTTCCCAGGAAATATAATAACATCTGAACGGGATTTTTAATTACCTAAGTAAGCTTTTTTCACTTGCTCATTTTTAGCTAGTTCTTGTCCAGGTCCTTCTAAAACTATTGAACCTGTTTCTAAAACATAACCATAATCGGCGATTTGTAGTGCTGCATGAGCATTTTGTTCAATTAATAATATTGTCATACCTTCTTTGTGAATTTGTTTAATAATATCAAAAACATCTTTTACCAAAAGAGGTGCTAACCCCAAAGATGGCTCATCCATCATCATTAGTTTAGGTCTAGAAAGCAAGGCTCTTCCTATGGCTAACATTTGTTGTTCTCCACCGGATAAGGTACCTGCAAATTGCCATTGTCTTTCTTCTAAACGGGGGAAAAGCTGAAACACATGTTTTATATCTTCTTTAATAGCTTGCAGATCATTCCTTAAATAGGCGCCCATTTTTAAGTTTTCGAGAACAGTTAAATTAGGAAAAACTCGACGACCTTCTGGTACAAGAGTTATTCCTTTCTTAACTACTTCTGTAGTCTTTAAATTAGTAATTTCTTCATCATTAAAAATAAGTTGACCACTAGCGCTGGGAACTAGACTAGATATGGCCCGTAAAGTTGTGCTTTTACCAGCACCATTGGCACCGATTAAGGTGACTATTTTACCTTCAGGCACCTCTAAACTTATCCCTTTTAGGGCGTGAATACCACCATAATAGACATGTAAATTATCAATTTTAAGCACCGATATCCACCCCCAAATAAGCTTCAATTACTTTTTGGTTATTTTGTATTTCAGATGGTGTGCCTTCGGCAATGGTACTACCATGATCAAGGACGGTAATTCGTTCACAGATTCCCATTACAACCTTCATATGATGTTCTATCATTAGGATAGTTAAATTAAAGTCATCTCGAATCTTACTGATAAATTCCATTAATTCCATGGATTCCTGAGGGTTCATCCCTGCTGCTGGCTCATCCAACAATAATAATTGGGGATTTGTGGCTAAAGCCCTGGCTATTTCTAATCGTCTTTGCTTACCATAGGGTAGAGAAGTAGCAATTTCATTAGCCACATCATCTAATTGTACCTGTTCTAATAATTGATAGGCTTCTTCATAGGCCTGTTTATTTCTTTTCGAATAACTAGGAGTTGGAAAGATAGTATTAAAGATATTTATACCTAGGCGTAAATGTTTGGCCACTAATACATTTTCCAGAACAGTCATAGAGGAAAACAATCTAATATTTTGAAAGGTTCTAGCCACTCCTAATTTTGTAATCTGGTTTGGCTTTAACTTGGTAATATCTTGTCCATCATAGATTATGGAACCACTGCTTGGCATATAAACACCAGTTATGATATTAAATGCTGTGGTTTTACCTGCACCATTAGGACCTATTAAGCCATATATTTGGTTTTTATTAACATTTAAGGAAAGGTCTTTAACAGCAGTTAAGCCCCCAAAGTGCATAGTAATTTTGTCAGTTTTTAAAAAGCTATTTTGCTGCTGCATTTTTGTTCAGCCCCTTTCGATTTTTGTCTAAGCCTAGTTTCTTAATAACCCAATCCCAGTTAAATTCCTTAGTACCCATAATCCCTTGGCGATAATAAAGGATTACAAAAAGGAGAATTAGGGAAAAGATAACCATTCTCATTCCTGGAATACCAGGGATTTGTAAAAAAAGAAAGTTCATTGGTTGTTCAACAGCACGCAATAATTCTAACATAACAGTAACAAGAACTCCTGCTATTACCGAACCAGTTAAACTTCCCATGCCTCCGATAACAACAATCATAAGTACCTGATAGGTTAAAGTAAATCTAAAAGCTAAGGGATCTATTGTACTAATAATAATCCCGTATAAGGCACCTCCTACACCCGCGAAAAAGGCCCCTATCACAAACGAAAGTAGTTTATGTTTAAAAATACTAATACCCATAGCCTCAGCAGCGATTTCATCATCACGAATAGCCATAAAGGCCCGACCATAACTAGAATTTATAATGTTTTTTAGGATAAAAATTACAATAATTGCAATTCCCCAATTCCACCAGAGATTAGTTGTTTGCGGAATACCCT
>JAAZJU010000066.1 GCA_012800195.1 Clostridia bacterium | reverse complement strand
GGACTCAAAATCCACCGCCCTCAAAAGCGTATCGGTTCGAGTCCGATCTTCGGCACCAAGTTAAAAAACCCTTGATTAATCAAGGGTTTTTTTTATCCAAACAAATCATCTACAAGATCTTGGATTCTCTCCTTTTGTTTCTTAGTGCTGTTTTGATCTATTGTAATAGAAAAATGTATTATATCTCCCTCTTTTGCATCGGGAGGTAATAACTCTTTGGGTATATTAAAAATTTTTTTTCCATGCTCTATTACTGCCCAATCCCCTTCAAAACGATCTATTATGAGCACAATACTCACCCCTATTTGAATTCACTGACTAAATTACCTTGGTTATCATAAAGAGCCCCTGGATCACCATCATTATTCCAAATATTATTATTGGTCCATAATAATGTATCTGGACCCTCCTGTCCCTTACTACCTGAAACTATTTTAATAGTCTTCCCTGGTTTTAGGATAGTCCCAACAGGGATATTAAAAACTTGATCCCCATTGAGGCTGACTAGCTTCCAATCGGTTAAATCTACACTTGAGCTTCCTTTATTAACAAGTATTACTACCTCAGCCTTTAAATCTATACTTTGGATTTCTACCAAATTATTAGTGTCGTTTTGAATTGTTATTGGTTGTTGGTTAAAACTGATTTTTGTGCCATCACTGGTAGCTATAATATCCCCCTGTAAATCTGTTCGGAAATACTTAATCTGATGTCTATTAAGTTTATCAATGGTTTCAAAATGGGGATGTCCATATGTATTGTTCTCCCCCAAGGAAATTACGGCATATTTAGGTGAAACTGCTTCAAGAAAAGCCTCTGAAGTTGAAGTTGAGCTTCCGTGATGAGCAACTTTTAAGACATCTGTATCAAGGTTAGTATAAGATTGTAGTAGCATTTCATTCTCGGAAAGTTCCTCTGCATCACCGGTAAAAATAAAACTGGTATCCTGATATGTAAGTTTCAATACAGCACTGTAATTATTAATATCCTTATACTCACTGCTGTTTGGAGCTACAAATATAGCATTAACCTCTGGAATATCTAAAGTTACTCCTCCCTTAGCCTCAATAACCTTTAGGTTTTTATTTTTTATGGCTAAAAGTACATCTTCATAAGTTTTAGTTGTATGGACTACTCTAGGAAGATATACTCTTCCAATTTCAAAACTCTCGATTACAACATCTAAACCTCCAATATGATCTTCATGGGGGTGGGTACCTATTACATAATCTATTTTCTTAATGCCCTCTTTTTTGAGGTAATTAACTACCAATTCACTATCTGCATTTTTTCCAGCATCTATTAATATGCTCTCTTTATTAGGAAGCTTAATTAACGTACTATCCCCTTGCCCTACATCAATAAAATGTACTTCCAACTCCCTAGATAAACCCTCTTCACCATTTTCAATAGGTGCAGGATTACTTGAACAACCAGATATAAATGCTAAGATAAAAAAACAAGTGAAAATAAATAGAATACTTTTTTTAGCAAGTGTGTTGTTAGACAATTTTCTTCTCCTTCTTTATGTCTGCTGTATTAGTGGCACATACTATAAGTTACTGTTCCTAATGTATTTTTCATAACTTTTTTCCTTCTCATAATAGCCTACTATTCCACCAAACAAACCAAAGAATATTATGATTGCTAGGATCCAAACCAATTGGCTCCCCGATAATTTCGATATAATCCCTACCGGAGATCGCCCATTGATAACAAATTGGGATAAACCAACCACTGTAAGAATTGCCAACATTGTTCGCAATCCTTCTCTAGCCATATTAATTACCAAACCCTGTTTTCTTCTTCTTTGCCATTTCTTGTGAAAACTTTGTTTAATTTTTTCTTCCCTTAGTATCCTATAAATTGCGATTGGCACTAAGAACAGAACCAGACCATAATATAGAGCTGGATAATAAACTTCACTAAAGGCTGGGAAGAGAAGTAATATTACAAATGAAAATATTAAAAGGGTGATTCTAAGTTTATTAATTTTTATCCCCCCTTCCTTTAGGCAATATGCCTTTAAATTCAAGAAGCATACGTTTTATAACCCTTCTTAGCTTTTTCTATAGATAAATATTCTTTGTTCTACTTCTTTCTTCCTTTCCCCTTCATCAGTAGTTATTG
>JAAZJU010000065.1 GCA_012800195.1 Clostridia bacterium | reverse complement strand
GGGAATAACCATGATTACCGATTTCTTGTCCATGAGCAACTATTTCTCTCACTACTTCTGGGAATTTACTAGCAAACCTTCCTGTTATAAAGAAAGTAGCTTGCACTTCTTTTTCCTTTAAAATTTTCAACATTTGAGGAACGATATCTTCCCCCCAATCCACATTTATAGTTATAGCTACATTAGGTTGGTCAGTTTTTCCTTGATAAATTGGATCCACATTCTGAATTGTAGGCACAGTATTTTCTGAATAAAAGTATCCTCCTATTAGCCAGGTTAATAACAATAATAGAAAAATTAGTGACCCATAAATCACATATTTTCTTTTAATCAAAACAACTTTCATTTAATTCCCCCCTATCAATTCTTAGTATTAATGTATGTTTAATTAAGGGGATATAGAAATAAAAAAAATAAACCGAAATGATTTCGGTTTATTGCTGATTGTTTTTTTGTTGTTCTTTTAGAATTTCTTTCCTGGAAAGGTTTATTCGACCTTGTCTATCGATTTCTACGACTTTAACTAAAATTTCATCACCAATAGAAAGGGCATCCTCAACTTTTTCTATTCTTTCTAAAGCAATCTGAGATATGTGCAGTAAACCCTCTTTACCAGGTAAGACTTCGACAAAAGCTCCAAAATTGGTAATTCTTGCCACCTTGCCCATATATAATTGTCCTACTTCTACTTCTTTAGTTAAGTTTTCAATTATTTTTACAGCCTTTTCAGCGGCAACTACATCCACTGCAGCAATGAAAATCCTACCATCATCTTCAATGTCTATTTTTACTCCAGTTTCATCCACAATCTTTTTAATTATTTTTCCACCTGGTCCAATTACATCTCTGATTTTATCTGGATCAATTGTCATGGTGATTATTCTAGGAGCATATTTAGATAGTTCTGGCCGTGGTTGATTAATAACTTCTAACATTTTATTTAAAATAAACATTCTTCCACGATGAGCCTGAGCTAAGGCTTCCTGTAATATTTCTCTTGATAAGCCAGCAATCTTAATGTCCATTTGGATAGCTGTTACTCCAACTTCTGTTCCAGCAACCTTAAAATCCATATCTCCTAAAGCGTCTTCCATTCCTTGGATATCTGTTAAAATTGAAAAATCTTCACCGTATTTTACCAGTCCCATAGCAATACCAGAAACAGGTCTTTTAATGGGAACTCCAGCATCCATTAAAGATAATGTACTTCCACATACACTACCCATTGATGTTGATCCATTGGATTCTATAGCTTCTGATACAATTCGAATTGTATAAGGAAAGACATCTTCAGAGGGAATCATTGGTTCCAATGCTCTCTCAGCTAAGTATCCATGGCCTATTTCCCTTCTACCTGGTCCCCGCATAAATCTAGCTTCCCCTACACTATAGGGAGGAAAATTATAATGATGCATATAACGTTTAGATTCCTCTAAACCTAGGCCATCTATAATTTGTTCATCACCAAGGGCACCTAAGGTCAATACAGATAGAATTTGGGTTTGTCCTCTAGTAAATAATCCACTTCCATGGGTACGAGGTAAAATACCAACCTCACAGGTTATGGGTCTTATTTCATCTAAAGCTCTGCCATCAGGCCTAATTTTGTCTACTGTAATCAATTTTCGTACTAACTCTTTTAAAGCATCATCAAAAACTGCTTTGACATCCTTCAGATTATCAGGATAAATCTCTGCAAAATGTAGAAGGGCTTCCTCTTTAACTTGATTGATGTTTTCTTCTCGTGCCTGTTTTTCAAAGGTTTGAACAGCTTGTACTAATTTATCCTTTAAAAATTCCTTTACTTGAGCCTCTAACTCAGGGTCTATTTCTTCTATTTGGGGTTCTTCTTTCTCAAAAGCTACCCCTTGAGCCAAGGCTTCTTCACGGAAGCTTTCAATGAAATCCACTATTTTTTTAATCTCTTCATGTCCTGTCATTATTGCCTCTAAAATAACATCCTCAGGAATTTCATTTGCTCCAGCTTCTACCATCATAACCGCATCCTTGGTCCCAGCAACGACTAAGTGCAATTGACTTTTTTGAGCTTGTTCTACAGTAGGATTAATAATAAATTCATTATCAATTAAGCCTACAACAACAGCCCCAATTGGTCCTAAGAAAGGTATATGAGATATATGTAAAGCCAGTGAAGCACCGTTAACAGCTGCAATATCAGGGGGATTATCCTGATCAACGGAAAGAACTGTAGTTACTATATGTACATCATTACGATATCCTTTGGGAAATAAAGGCCTAATAGGTCTATCAACTAATCGACTAGAAAGGATAGCTTTTTCACTGGGACGTCCTTCCCTTTTAATGAATCCTCCAGGTATTTTACCTACGGCATATAATCTTTCCTCATAGTCCACTGTTAGTGGGAAAAAATCAATACCCTCACGGGGCTCCTTTGATGCTGTGGCAGTAGCTAGAACACAAGTGTCGCCATATTGAACAAGAACTGCTCCGCTAGCTTGTTTGGCGAGTCTACCAGTTTCAACTGTTAAGGTTCTACCGCCAATTTCTATGCTTTTTTTAACGATATTAAAACTTGCCATGTCTTTATTAACCTCCTAAATATAACTCCGAAAATAGTTAAATATTCCAACTATATTTGTATTGTCTATAGTATATCCTTCTTGTTAAATAATAAAAAGTGTATCTTTTATTATTAGTTGCGGAAATTATATAAAATATAAAGCTACTACCAAATAATAAAAATACATAAAGAGCGGTAAAAACCGCTCTTTAATAAGATACTACCTACGAATCCCAAGTTCTGAAATAATCTTGCGATATCTTTCGATATCTTTTTTCATTAAGTAGTTTAAAAGACCACGTCTTTGCCCTACCATTTTTAATAAACCACGGCGAGAATGATGGTCCTTTTTGTGAACTTTTAAGTGTTCGGTTAAATAGTTTATCCTTTTAGTTAAGATAGCTATTTGTACTTCTGGAGAACCAGTATCATTTTCATGGATTTGGAATTCTTTAATTAAGTCTTGTTTATTTTCTAACGCCATGGGGCTTCACCTCCTTTTTTTTAATATCCCCATACCCAAGTAAAACGTCGGAGCATCGCTAAACCTAGTATATGGTTCGAACAAACTTATTATATATAATTTTTTTCCTCCTTGCAAGTTATTTGCCAATAATAGTAATAACCAATCTACCAGATTTAATATCCTTTGCAACAATATCAAACAACCTACCCGATTTACTTATAAAACCTCTAAATCTAGTGGCCGTAGGGATATAGCCTGGTATTTGCTTTGCTGCGGTAACTATGTCAGCTAAAGTTATATTGGACTGTCTTAAATCCCTTAATCTTTTTTTGGCATGTTCAGTTATAATTACTTTCACTACACTACCCTAATAAGCCTTTATCGTAGAAAAAGTTTCTTCCTGAACTAAAAAGCTATATAAAGCATCTTCAAAGGCTTTTGTTCCTGGTGAGTCAAAATTCAGCTTTTTATATAAATCTTCCAGTTCAGCTTGAAGTAGTTGGAATTCTATGTCATAAACTATTTTAGCAATATTTTTAGCCACAGATTTATTTTTCCTATGATATTCATCTATATAATAAAACATATAAAAAACCCCCTTATCTTTATGTATATCAAGAAAAGGGGGATAATTATGTCTATTTTGAGAAATAATTATTGGCTATTTTATTATCATTCCTAATTTGATTTTTTAATTCTTCTAAGGAATTAAAAGCAATTTCATTACGTATTTTATGGTAAAAAATCAGTTCTATTTCAGAATTATAAATGTCTTGGGCAAAATCGAAAATATGGGCTTCTATGGTTAGGTTTCTTTCAGTTGAAATTGTAGGTTTATAACCTATATTGGCAACACCCTTTTTTATGACACTACCCACTTTTATTTCAACGGCATAAACCCCTGTCCCTGGTATCATTAGTTGTTTATCCCAAGATAAATTCACTGTTGGAAAGCCAATTTTCCGCCCTATTTTATTGCCTTGGATAACCTTACCCTTTATCCGGGGGTTATATCCTAACAATTCCCTTGCTTCTTCTATTTGCCCTAAACTAATTAATTTTCTAATCCGAGTACTACTTACCAATTGATTCTTAATATAAAGAGGTTCCATGATTCTTACCTTTTGCTCAAATTTATTGGCTAAGTTAATTAAATCCTCTACTGTCCCAGCCCCTTTATGGCCGAAGGTGTAGTTAAAACCACATACAATGTTTTTTGCACTGATTTTTTTATAAAGTACTTCCCTTACAAATTCCTCTGGTGTTAATCGAGAAAATTCCTGGGTAAAGGGAATTACCAAAACTTTATCTATATTTAAGGCTTCAAAAAAACCAATTTTAAAGTCCAAGGAACTTAGCATTTTAAAATTAGAATTAAATAATAATTGCGGGGGAGGATAAAAGGTCAAGACTAATGTTTCTCCTTTTATTTCTCTTGAAATATTAGTTGCCATCTTTATTAAGTTTTGGTGTCCCAAATGGATACCATCAAAATTTCCTAAAACAACAGTTAAAGGTTTGTTTGGATCAACTTTAAATTCTGCAAGTTCCCGATAAACAATCATTTTCTTCACCCTAAAACTTTTTCCGGTTGTAAATAATCTTTTTTCAAACTAGCTACAGCTAGTAATTCACCTTCTTTAGTTACTACTTTATATTTTTGATCTTCCATTATCTGAGTATCAATTAGATTTAAGGAGAGCTTATTACCGTTTCGAACTATTTTTTCTGTAACCTCATTGGTTATTACCTGTGGAAAATTCAGGGCATCCGCAGGTCTGATAAAAATCTCCTCCAAAGGAGTGCTAGCCACCTCTTCCAGAGTAAATGCTTCATCAATTGAAAAATTCCCAGATTTAGTTCTAATCAAAAAGGACATATGACCTGATGAATTACATGCTCTTGCTATATCCTCACATAAGCTACGAATATAAGTGCCTTTACTGCAAGTAATCTCTAGCAAGGCTTTTTTTCTATCAAATTCTAGCAATTTAAGATCATGGATATAAATGGTCCTGGCCTTTCTCGGGACTTCTTGACCTTGTCTAGCTAATTTATATAAGGGTTGTCCTTGGATTTTAATTGCCGAATACATGGGAGGGATTTGTTCTATCTCTCCTAAAAAACTATTTAAGATTTGCGAAAATTGTTCAATAGAAATCTCTGGTAAAGAAGTTTCTTTAACAACTTTGCCTGAACTATCCTGGGTGTCAGTCTCAGAACCAAAGGTTAAGATTGCTCTATAGGTCTTTTCATCGGAAGTTAGGTACTCTGCTAATCTAGTTGCTTTACCGATACAAATTGGTAATACACCTACAGCATCAGGATCAAGAGTTCCAGTGTGTCCCACTTTTTTTGTCTTCAATATTTTTCTTATTTTACTGACCACATCATGGGATGTCATTCCTGGAGGTTTAAATATATTAATTATGCCAGCGTATGTCAACGAATATGACCCCCCTGTAGGAAACTCTCTTGAGCTTTACTTATAACTTTTTTGACTATCTCTTGCTGGTCCCCTTCAATAACACAGCCAGCAGCTCTAGCATGTCCGCCTCCTTGGAAAACAGCAGCTAATTGATTCACATCAAACCAACTTTTAGATCTTAAACTTACCTTTGTTTTGCCTGGTTCTATCTCTCGAAAAACCAAGGCTACTTCAACTTCAGAAATATTTTTAACATAGTTAATAAGCCCATCTCCATCTGAATCTACGGCATCTGAATTTGTTAATTCAGAATAAGTAAAGGCCATCCAGCCTATCTTGTCATTTTGGGCAAAAGACAAATTATTTAAACCCTTTTTTAAAAGGTTTAATCTACCTTTACTCATATTTTCATAAAAATTTATTCTTAATTCACTTATATTTGCACCTTTATTTATTAAGTCAGAAGCAATCTGATGTGTTGTAGAAGTTGTATTCTCATAAAGAAAAGAACCTGTATCTGTACTTATTCCTGTATATAAGGCGGTTGCAATATCTTTATCAATTTTCACCTGTAAGAGACTAATTAAATCATAAATCATTTCCGCTGTTGCCGCCGCCTTTTCTTCTACCCAATTTATATCTGCATATTTATCATTACTGATATGATGATCTATGTTGATGAAAATCCGACCTTGTTTATTTAAAAATTCTGTTTCATAGCCAGTACGATCCAAGGTAGCACAATCCAAAAAAATTAAAACCCCAGGTAATTGAGCCTTTTTGCTTAAAGGCATTATTATTTCACTGTTGGGCAAAAAATGATAGCTGGGAGGTACAGGGTCCTTATTTATTAATAGGGTTTGTATTCCCAGCTTTTCCAATGCTAAAGATAAAGCAATCTGCGACCCCAGGGCATCCCCATCGGGATTACTATGAGAAATTATAGCTACTTCTTTATTAGTTATTAATAGATTCCTAATTTTGAGAAGTTCCTCCATCATTTTCCCCCTGGTTTGTCTTTATTTCAGTTAAAATTTTAGAAATTTTACCTGCATACTCCATAGATGTATCAGCTTTAAATAATAACTCTGGTATAAATTTAGCTCTAATTCGTTGACCTAATTCAGCTCTAATAAACCCCTTGGCTTTTTCTAACCCCTTAATTGCTTGGTCCTGTTCTTCCTTTGAGCAATAGTTACTTATAAAAACCTTAGCATATCTAAGATCACCAGTAACCTGAACATTGGTTATACTGATTAAACCATTAATTCGTGGATCCTTTACTTCATTGTTGATGATATGGGATAATTCCCGTTTTATTTCCTCTTCTAATCTACTTATCCTTATTTTGCTCATGGTATCACCTCAGGATGTTATAATTTCCTCTTTATCTCTTCAAAGGTGTAAGCTTCAATAATATCCCCTTCTTTAAGATCATTGAATCTCGCAATACCTATACCACATTCATAGCCAGCAGCAACTTCTTTAACATCATCCTTGAAGCGTTTTAAAGAATCTATTTCTCCTTCATGAACTACTACCCCGTCCCTGACAATTCTAACTTTGGCAGAGCGAGTAATTTTGCCTTCCGTTACATAACAACCAGAAATGACGCCTACCTTGGGAACTTTGAATAAAGCCCTTACCTCAGCCTGCCCCAGTTCAACCTCCTTGATTTCTGGAGCTAATAATCCACTTAAAGCGGCTTTAACATCATCAACAGCATCATAAATTACCCTATAGGTTCTAATATCCACTTCTTCGTTTTCGGCTATTTTCTTGGCATTGACATCAGGTCTAACATTAAAACCGATAATTATAGCATTAGAGGCTGTGGCTAACATAACATCAGTTTCTTTTATTCCACCAACTGCAGAATGGATAATATTCACTCGCACTTCCTCGTTACTCAATTGCTCTAAAGTCTTTTGAATAGCTTCGATAGAGCCTTGCACATCGGCTTTTAAGATAATATTAAGTTCTTTTACTTCCCCTTGTTGGATTTGGGAGAATAAATCCTCCAGAGAAACCTTGTTACGAGCACTTATGCTTTCTAAATGCTTCTCACTTGATCTTTTTTCTGCAATTTGCTTAGCAAGTTTTTCATCCTCTACAGAAATGAATTCATCCCCTGCACTTGGTACTTCTGATAAACCTAATATTTCTACAGGAGTAGAAGGACCAGCAGATTTTAATTTCCGCCCTTTATAATCCAACATAGCCCTAACTCTACCTTGGGTTGTACCTACGATTAAAAAGTCTCCAATATTTAAAGTACCATTTTGAACTAATAAAGTAGCTACAGTCCCTCTATTTTTATCCAGTTTTGCTTCTATCACAGTTCCTCTAGCTTTCCGATTGGGATTAGCTTTTAATTCGGAAATTTCAGCAACCAAGATAATCATTTCTAGTAGACTTTCTATATTCTCTCCAGTTAAGGCAGAGACTGGTACCATTATAGTATCTCCACCCCAATCCTCATCAATAAGCCCAAACTCTGTT
>JAAZJU010000064.1 GCA_012800195.1 Clostridia bacterium | reverse complement strand
TATCTTATTTCCTTAGCTGCAGCTGTTGAACTGGTTCATATGTCTACCTTGATTCATGATGATATTATTGATCAATCAGATATTAGAAGGGGTAAGCCCTCCATGCGCAGTCTCTGGGGAGATAAGTTTTCTCTTCATGCTGGAGATTACCTATTTGCTCAAGTCTTGAAACTAATAAATCCTGAGGACAATCTTGAAATAACAAACTTATTATCCAGGGTTAGCGTGGAGATGTGTAAAGGAGAAATAAATCAATTATTTTCTGCCTTTGATACTAAGCAGACTGTGAAGGATTATCTCTACAAAATAAAAAGAAAAACAGCCTTACTAATAGCAGTAAGTTGTAAAGTAGGGGCCATTGCAACTAATGCTCCTATACCAGCAGTTAATTCCTTATATAGATATGGATATTATCTGGGCATGGCCTTTCAAATCAAGGATGATATTTTAGATATTTCAGGTGATGCTCAAACTTTAGGTAAGCCTGTGGGGGCTGACCTTTTACAGGGTATCCTGACCTTGCCAACTATTATTATTCTTAAAGAAGAGGGACCTCATTCCCAAAGATTAAAGACATTAATTGAAAGTCGTTTTCTTAATAGTGAAGAGGATCTCCACGAAGCTATTGGAATCATAAGAGATAATGGAGGTATCGAAAAAGCTTTGCAGGTTTCTGAACGCTACATTTCAAAAGCTAAAGAACAGTTAAAGTATCTTCCTAATAACTCCATAACTCAGAATATGGCTAAATTAGCTGATCATATTAATAAGAGGGATGTTTAAGGATGAATTTTAAATACCCGATTTCCTTAAATTTGGAAAAGAAAAATGTTACAATAGTAGGGGGAGGCAAAGTTGCCTTACGAAAGGTAAAAACCTTACTTTCCTGTGGCGCTATAGTAAAAATAATTAGCCCTCAAATTATTGAGGGCTTAAAAGAGTTGAAAGTTACCCACAATCTCTTGTGGATAAGTGACTACTATCAAGAACATTATCTAGAGCAAAGCTTTTTAGTCATTGCCGCCACCAACAATCGAGAAATTAACCATAAAATAAGCACCTATTGTCGAGAAAACAACATCTTGGTAAATGTTATTGATAGCACAGAGGATAGTGATTTTATTGTAAATTCCTCCTTTTGCCAGGGGGACTTAATGATTGCCGTATCTACTAACGGTCAAAGCCCCTTATTAGCTAGTAAAATAAAGAAAGACTTAGCAAAAACTTATGGCCCAGAATATCAAGATCTTTTAGATCTGTTGGGAAAAGCGCGTGCTCTTGCCAAAGAAAGGATTCCTCAGGAAGAAAAAAGAAGAGATTTTTTGATAGAATTACTCAGAACTGATGAATTATTACAAATAATTAAGGCTGAAAATAAAGAGGCTGCCATGAAAAAGGTGATGGAATGTTTATTGTTGTACTGGGAATAAATCATAAAACTGCTCCAGTGGAAATTAGGGAAACCTTAGCTATGTCTAAAACGCAAATCAACAGGCATAGTACTCAATTAAAGAACTTACCTGGAGTAGAGGGTATTGTTATCTTGTCTACTTGTAATAGGACTGAATTTTATATTGCTACAGAGGAATTGACTTTAGGCAAAAATTCTTTAATAACTTTTGTAGCCAATTATGGTAAATGTACGACCGAGGAATTAGTTAAATATATCTATCTCAAGGAAAGCAAAAACGCGGTGGAGCATCTTTTCAGAGTCTCTTCTGGTTTGGATTCTATGATTTTAGGTGAGAGCCAAATCCTAGGTCAGGTGCAAACTGCCTACGAATATTCTTTGGAGTTTAAGCTTTCTAACAGTGTATTAAACACTCTTTTCCAGCAAGCAATTAGCGTTGGGAAAAGAGTACGAACAGAAACTCTAATTGATCGTCAGTCCTTATCTATTAGCTCCGTTGCTGTGGACTTTGCTAAGGAGCTTTTTGGTAAACTGGAGGGACGTTCTGTTTTAATTTTAGGGGCTGGTGAAACCAGTGAATTAACTGCTCGATATCTTTTAGATAATGGGATTTCTTCTGTAATAGTAGCCAATCGTACCTATGAAAGAGCCTATAACCTAGCTCAAGAATTAGGTGGAAAGGCAATTCGTTTAGATGATTTTTCTCAATATTTAAAAGATGCTGATATAGTTATTAGTTGTACTGCGGCTCCTAAGTACATAGTAGAAGTGGAAGATTTACAACCCATTATAGATTTAAGAATCAATAAACCTATTTTGTTTATTGATATTGCAGTACCCAGGGACATTAATCCCCAGGTAAGATGTTTTGAAAATGTTTCTTTATATGATGTGGATGATTTACAAAGTGTAGTGCAAAAAAACTTGGATGAGAGAAGACGGGAAGCTATTCAAGCTCAAATTATTGTAGAGGAAGAGATAAAAAAATTCTTCCAATGGCTAGATAGCCTTTTTGTGGTACCGACCATTACTTTACTCAAGGAAAAGGCTAACTATATCAAAGAAAAAGAGCTATTACGAGCCATGCGGAGAATTAGCAAATTAACGGATAAAGATAGAAAAGCTATCGAAATTCTAGCTAATTCCATCGTAAATCAATTATTACATGAGCCTATTGCGGAACTTAAAAGGAGTTCCCAAAATGGCAAAGCACCTATCTACGCTGAAGCTATTCAAACCTTATTTAATTTAGTACCAACTGAACAAGAAGAAAATCATAAGGAGGGCCTCTGTTGAAAACTATTAGAATTGGTTCTCGTGAAAGTCAATTAGCTATGTGGCAAACAAAACATGTGGTAGAGGAATTGAAAAAGAAATGTCCTCAATATAATTATGAAATAATTCCTATTAAAACCAAAGGGGACAAGATCCTAGATGTTGCTTTAGCTAAAATTGGTGATAAAGGTCTATTTACTAAAGAACTAGAATTAGCTATGCTCCAAAATGAAATTGACTTTGCGGTACATAGTATGAAGGATTTACCTACAGTTATTCCTGAAGGGTTGCAAATTTCGGCTATAACAGCCAGACATGATTCCCGTGATGCTCTAATTTCCAAGGATAATCTCAAGTTTAACCAGTTGCCTCCAGGAGCTAAAGTAGGAACTAGTAGCCTAAGAAGAAGAGCCCAGCTCTTAAATCTTAGACCTGATATCAAGCTTTGTGATCTAAGAGGCAATTTAAATACACGGTTAAAAAAGATGGAAACAGAAAATTTTGACGCTATTATTTTAGCTGTAGCAGGTATTGAGCGCCTTGGTTGGCAAGATAAGATAGCAGAAAAATTAGATTTTACTGTTTGTCTACCTGCAGTAGGACAAGGGGCTTTGGGTATTGAAACTAGATGTAATGACCCAGAAATCATTGCTTTAACTGGTCTACTCAATGATGAAGATACTTATTATTGTGTCACTGCTGAAAGATCCTTATTACGAGAATTAGAGGGAGGATGCCAAATTCCTATTGGTGCCAGAGGAGTTATCAAGGATAAACTCCTTTATCTTGAAGCTATGGTAGCTAGTTTAGATGGATCTGTTTTGATTAGAGATAGGGTGGAAGGGCCTTTTGAGAAGGCAATAGATTTAGGCCTAGAGCTGGCGGAAAAATTAAAACAACAAGGTGCAACTAAAATATTAGAGGAAATAAGGCAGGTGGTTGATTGTGGGACAAGGTAAAGTATACCTAATTGGTGCAGGTCCTGGAGATATAAAATTAATAACTGTTAAAGGTTTAGAATGTATCAAAAAAGCAGACATAATAGTTTATGATCGTTTAGCCAATGCTCGATTGTTAAGTTATAAAAGAGAAGATGCAGAGTTGATCTTTGTAGGTAAAGGCCCTGATAAGCACACTTTAACCCAGGATGAAATAAATCAGGTATTGGTTAGAGAAGCGGAAAAGGGCAAAGTAGTTGCTAGATTAAAAGGGGGAGACCCCTATGTCTTTGGTCGGGGTGGGGAAGAAGCGGAAGTTTTAAAATCTAGGAATATTCCCTTTGAAATTGTTCCTGGCATAACTTCCGCTATTGCAGTACCTGCCTATGCAGGAATTCCTGTTACCCATAGAGATTTCACCTCCACATTTACGGTAATCACAGGGCATGAGGATCCCACAAAGGAAGAAACCAATATTAACTGGCCCAGATTAGCTTCCGACCCTGGAACCCTCATTTTTCTAATGGGGGTAGGAAATTTACCTAAAATAGTAGAAAAGCTGACCTCTAATGGGAAAGCTGGTGACACCCCAGTGGCTCTAATTAGATGGGGGACAAGACCAGAACAACAGGTGGTAACAGGAGTATTGGATAATATCGTTGCCGAGGTAGAAAAGGCAGGTCTTACATCTCCCGCGATTATTATTGTGGGTCAGGTGGTTACCCTACGAGATACACTGAAGTGGTTTGAAAACAAGCCGCTCTTTGGCCAGAGGGTATTAGTGACTCGTGCTCGAGAACAAGCTAGTATTTTAGCAGAAAAAATTGAGGAATTAGGGGGAGAGGCCTGGGAATTCCCCACTATAGCCATTAGACCTCCAGAAGACTTGACACCTTTAGATCAGGCCATTCGAGAAACTTCTACCTATGATTGGCTTATTTTTACTAGCGTGAACGGTGTAAAAGCTTATTTTAATAGATTAAAGCATTTAAAAATAGATATTCGCTCTTTAGGCAATGTTAATATTTGTGCTATTGGGCCTAAAACTCAAGAAGCCTTAGAGGAAAAAGGATTGGTTGTAGATTATGTTCCGGAAGAATTTAAAGCTGAAGCCATAATCTCTGGTTTAAAAGATAAGTTAGTCCCTGGTCAGCGTATTTTATTACCTAGGGCTGATTTGGCTCGCCCTATTTTGGTGGAAAGTTTGAAGAAAATGGGGATGGTAGTAGAAGAAATTATTGCTTATCGAACAGTACTAGGTTCAGAAGATAAAGAACTTTTAGTAAAAAAATTAATTAATAAGGAAATTAGCGTTGTCACTTTTACCAGTTCTTCAACAGTGAAAAACTTTATGACTCTTTTAGAGGATTATCAAGATAAAACTGAAATTCTACAAGACATTAAAATTGCCTGTATTGGACCTATTACCGCAAACACTGCTACTTCATTAGGTCTTAAGGTAGATGTGATGGCTCAAGAATATACCATTGATGGTTTGGTGGAAGCTTTAATTAATAGTTTTAATGCTGAGAGGGGTATGTAGATGTATTTTCCAATTTCCAGATTAAGAAGGTTTAGAAAAAGCCCCCAAATTAGGGACTTAGTGAAAGATGTTCATCTTAATGTTAATGATTTTATCTATCCTCTATTTGTGATTTATGGAAAAAATAAAAGGATACCTGTACCATCCATGCCTGGAGTATTTCAATTATCTATAGATAATTTAGCTAGGGAAATTGAAGAGGTAGTTAAGAAAGGAATCAAAGGGGTTTTACTTTTTGGCATACCTGAAACTAAGGATGCTGTGGGTACAGGTGCCTATCTAGCTGATGGAATTGTGCAACAGGGTGTATGGGAAATTAAAAAACATTTTCCTGAATTAATTGTGATTACTGATGTTTGCTTATGTGAATATACGGACCATGGTCATTGTGGGGTGGTAGAAAAGGGAGATGTCCTAAATGACCCTACCTTGGACCTTTTAACAAAGACTGCTCTCTCCCATGTACAAGCAGGGGCTGATATTGTTGCACCTTCCGATATGATGGATGGCAGAGTAGGAGCTATTCGTTCTGCCTTAGATCAAGCGGGACACATTGATATACCTGTTATGTCTTATGCTGTAAAATACGCTTCAGCCTTTTATGGTCCATTTAGAGAAGCAGCGGAGTCTGCACCCCAATATGGTGATCGCAAGACTTATCAAATGGATCCTGCTGCCAGTGTCAAACAGGCTCTTTGGGAGGCAGCTCAGGATGTAGAAGAAGGAGCAGACTATATAATTGTTAAGCCAGCTATGGCTTATATGGATATTATCCAAGCAGTGAAAGAAGAAGTTCTTTGTCCTGTGGTTAGTTATAATGTGAGCGGTGAGTATTCTATGGTCAAAGGAGCTGCTCAAAAGGGTTGGATTGATGAAAAGAGTATAGTTTTAGAGTTGATGACTGGCCTAAAAAGAGCTGGCAGTGACCTGATTATTACCTATCATGCCTTAGATATAGCGACATGGCTTAAAGAAGCTTAAATTTTTTAAATGTTTAAGGAGGTTTAAATATGGTTAATACCTATAATAAATCCCGTTTGCTTTATGAAGAAGCCCAAAGGTATATTCCTGGTGGTGTTAACAGCCCCGTTAGAGCCTTTAAAGCTGTAGGAGAGCATCCTGTATTTATCAAAGAAGGGTTTGGCTCAAAAATGGTTGATGTGGATGGCAACCAATATATAGATTATGTAGGCTCCTGGGGCCCCTTGATTCTTGGTCATCGTCATCCTCAGGTAATTAGTGCTTTAGAGAATTGCTTAGCTTCTGGGACCAGCTTTGGCGCTCCTACAGAACTTGAAACTCAATTGGCTAAAATGATTATCAATGCCTTCCCAGCTATGGATATGGTGCGGATGGTTAACTCTGGAACGGAAGCTACCATGAGTGCCCTCCGTTTAGCTCGGGGGTATACAGGAAGAAATAAAATAGTTAAATTTTCCGGTTGTTACCATGGACATGCCGATCCCCTATTGATTAATGCAGGTAGTGGGCCATTAACTTTAGGTGTACCTTCTAGCCCTGGTGTACCAACTAGTATTGCAGCAGGGACTATTACGGCCTCCTATAATAATTTAGATGAAATAGAAGAAATATTTGCGGAAGTAGGGGAAGAGATAGCTGCAGTTATTGTGGAACCTATCCCTGGAAATATGGGTGTTATTTTACCGGAACCAGGCTTTTTAGAAGGTTTGAGAGAAATAACTACCAGGTATGGAGCTTTATTAATCTTTGATGAGGTAATGAGCGGGTTTAGAGTAGCTTGGGGTGGAGCTCAAAATTTATACAAAATTGACCCTGATTTAACTTGCTTAGGCAAGATTATCGGTGGAGGACTTCCTGTAGGTGCTTATGGTGGAAAGAAAGAGATAATGGAAATGGTAGCTCCTCAAGGCCCCGTTTATCAAGCCGGAACCTTATCAGGCAATCCTTTGGCCATGTCTGCTGGTCTAGCTACTTTAACGGAATTAGCAAAACCAGGAGTATATGAATATTTGTCATCTAGGACTAATCAATTGGCAGAAGGTTTTTTACAAGCGGCAGAAAAGGCCGGGGTGGCCATTAGCATTAATAAACTAGGGGGCATGATTTCTTGCTTCTTTACTGGGGAAAAAGTAAAGGATTTTCAATCTGCAACTACTTCTAATGTAGCCCAATTTAAAGCATACTTCCACTCCATGCTTGAACAGGGTATTTATTTGGCACCCTCTCAATTTGAAGCCTGTTTTCTTTCCTTAGCTCATTCTGAAGAGGATGTAGAGAAAACTATTCTAGCTAGTGAAAAAGCTTTTCAGGTTGCTAGTCGTGTTTAATTAAACTGTTGTTTTCCAGAAATACAATATAAGGAGCGTCTGCCTTGGATCAATATCCGATTTTTTTAGAAAATCTTAAAAGAAAGTTTGATGTGGATTTATTTGGGTATAAACGACCTCAAATGGAACGACGGATAAATAGTTTAATGCGCACTCTCCAAATAGAAGATTATGATCATCTGCTCAAAACCATGGCAGAGGATCAAGCTATTTTTAATCGTTTTCTTAATCATCTAACTATAAATGTTTCAGAATTTTTTAGAAATCCTAGTCAATGGGATGTATTAAAAAATAAAATATTACCCCTCTTATTGGAAAATACTAGAGACCTAAAAATATGGAGTGCTGGATGTTCCACTGGTGAAGAACCTTATACTTTAGCTATGATTCTTAGAGAGCATTTTCCCTTGGGTCGCCATACAATTTTAGCCACTGATTTCGATAAAAAAGTATTAGCTAAAGCTAGCGAAGGAATATATTCACCTAAAGAAATAAGTGGCATACCTGATAATTATCGAAATAAATATCTTGAAAATCTTAATGGTAGTTTTAAAATGAAAAAAAGTTTAAAGGATCTAATAAAATTTAAGGAACATAACCTTTTAACCAGTCCTTTTGAAAAGAATTTTGACCTTATACTGTGTAGAAATGTTGTTATATATTTCACTGAGGAAACTAAAGATATTTTATATCGGAAGTTCTATCAATCTCTAAAAAATCAGGGAGTTTTATTTACTGGTAGTACGGAACAAATTATCCAAGCTAAAGATATTGGTTTCAATTCAATAGCCATATTTTTTTATCAAAAACAATTATAAGGAGGAAGGTTATGCCTGTATTTAATGTTAAACATTTAACTCCTAAGATTGCCGACCATTGTTTTGTAGCTGACAATGCTATGGTTATGGGACGGGTTACCTTAGAAGAAGGGTCTAGTGTTTGGTTTAATTGTTTATTAAGAGGGGATGTTGACGAAATTGTAATTGGAAAAAATACAAATATCCAAGATGGTACTATGATTCATTGTAATGCTGGTGAGCCTACAATAGTTGGTGATAATGTATCCGTAGGTCACGGTGCTATTTTACATGCCTGTACTATCAAGGATAGGGTCTTAATAGGCATGGGAGCCATCATTTTGGACAATGTGGAGATAGGAGAGGGCTCTATAGTGGCGGCTGGTGCCATAGTTACTCCTAGAACCAAGATTCCACCTTATTCTTTAGTTGTGGGTACTCCAGCTAAGGTAGTAAAAAGCCTAGACATAAAGGCTCAGGACGAAGCAAGGGTAGCTCACGCTTTAAAATATCGTAAGCTGTGGGAAGAATTTTATAAATAGATTTTGGTGATTGTCTTGAATAATAAGCATAGGGACTGTTATAAATGTCAATACTTTTATGTAACTTGGGATAAGAAATTTCCAAGAGGTTGTAAAGCCTTAGGCTTTAAATCAGCCCAGCTTCCATCTCTGGAGGTCTATAAAACATCAAAAATGCCCTGTTTGTACTTTAAAGAAAAGACAGTTAGCTAAGATTATAAGAAAAATAATAAGACAGCATTCCCTGCTAAGGAATGCTGTCTTATTATTTTGGTGGGCCATGAAGGATTTGAACCTTCGACACCCTGATTAAGAGTCAGGTGCTCTACCAGGCTAAGCTAATGGCCCATAAATAAGCTGGAGCCGACGATGGGACTCGAACCCGCAACCTGCTGATTACAAGTCAGCTGCTCTTCCAGTTGAGCTACGTCGGCTTGTATCTTGATATTGGTGACGCGTACGGGATTCGAACCCGTGAATGCCAGCGTGAAAGGCTGGTGAGTTAAGCCGCTTCTCCAACGCGCCATGTTTTTTTACGGCATTTATTATTCTAGCTAATTATTTAATTTATGTCAACCGAATTTTTTCAGTAAATATTAAATAAATATTTATTTTTTAAGCATTTTTAGCTTGTCTTAGCATAAATTTAAATGTAAATGGTATTAATCGTCTAAGGAGCGATATTATGAGTAATAATCTTCTTGAAAAAGCCGTTTTAACAAAAGTAGAGGAATTCATTAAGATCCTTATTGAATTAAGTGCCTTAAAAAATGAGAAGGAGAAAAAAGAATTTCGTAAAAAGGGTATTGAAAAATGCCAGGAGATTATACCTTTACTTTTACATTTTTTAGAGGGCAAGGAGCAATATGTTGAGCCAATGATTTACCAATTGGTTCAAGAAAAGCTACCAACATCTATTATTTTAAATAGTTTTGGACAACTACAAGAGGAGCTAAAAATTGTCGTCCAACAAAGTATCTGGGAATTTAAAAAAAATCCTCAGGAAATTAAAACAGAAGCAGTAACTTCTATAGAAAGTGAAGAGAATAAGGAAGAAAATCTTGAGGTTCAAAATTTGGGAACTATTTCTGATTCCCCCATTTATCGAATTCTTAGTAAAGTTTTCTCTAATTACAAAGTTATTGCTAATTATAAGATTCGAGGTCAAATGATAGATGTTTATATTCCGGAACTGCAAATAGGTTTTACTAGGGAACTTAAACCTTATTCATTCGCTAGGTTAAATTATGTCTGTCAGCAAGAAAATATTAAACTCTTAAACATTCCAGATGATTTATTATCTAGCCAAAAAAAATTGTCCCAGTTTATCAAAAAACAAAAGCTTAGTTAAAATTAAACCAAACTTTGGCAGGAATTTTAATACTAAAAAGGAATGTTTAAAGAAGAGAACTTACAATTTAAAGCGTGCCTTAATAAGGTGCGTTTGTTTATTTTTGTTATTCAGATCGTGGGGAGGCTAAATAATGAGTGAATTAAATATTGGTTTTTATGGTGCGGCTGGTGTAGTAACAGGATCATGTACGATGATTACTTATAAAAACAGAAAGATTCTTATTGACTGTGGACTATTTCAAGGTCCTAAGGATTTGAAAGAATTAAATTATAATGATTTTGCTTTTAACCCCCAGGATATTGATGTGGTGTTATTAACTCATGCCCATATAGACCATAGTGGTTTAATACCAAAGCTTTGTAAAAAAGGTTTTAATGGCAAAATCTATGCTACTAATGTTACTAAAGACCTTTGTTCAGTAATGTTGCCTGATAGTGGTTATATTCAGGAAATGGAAGTAGAAAGGAAGAATAGAAAACTAAGTAGAGCCAATAAACCTCTCTTGGAACCTATTTATACTGTTTTAGATGCAGAGTTATGTATTAGTCAGTTCAGAGGTGTAAAGTATGATACTAAGATTGAAATTCTCCCAGGGGTATATGCCATTTTCCGAGAAGCTGGTCATATTCTTGGTTCTTCAATAATTGAATTATTTGTCGATGGGAAAAAGCTTGTGTTTACTGGTGATTTAGGCAAGCTTAACCAACCAATTATTAATGATCCCAGTATTATAAATCATGCCGATTATTTGATTTTAGAATCTACCTATGGAAACAGGTTCCACTTGGAAACAGAGGATAAATTAGTGGAATTGGCTAGGATTGTCAAAAGGACCATCAGGAAAGGTGGTAATCTTATAATACCAGCTTTCGCTGTTGAAAGAACCCAAATTATAGCTTATAAATTAAAGAAACTGATGAATATGGGGGAGATACCCAAACTTAATGTGTATATAGATAGCCCTTTGGCAATTAGAGCAACTGAGATATTTGCTAAATATCCTCATTTGTTTGATGAAGAAGCACAGGATATGGTTGAAAATGGAGAATTGCTAGAGTTTCCAGAATTAAAGTTTACCCTTTCTGCAGAGGAATCTAAAAGACTCAATACCATTGAGAAAAATGCAATTATTATTTCTGCTAGTGGTATGGCGGATGCAGGAAGAATAAAACATCACTTAAAACATAATCTTTGGCGTCCAGAATCAACTATTCTTTTTGTAGGTTATCAAGCCCTAGGTACTTTGGGTCGAAGAATACTAGATGGAGAAAAAACAGTCAGAATCCATGGTGATGAAATAGCTGTAAATGCTGATATTGAAAAATTAGAAGGTTTTTCTGCTCATGCGGACCAGAAAGGATTAGTTGATTGGGTAACTAGTTTTACTAAGAAGCCTAAAACTATTTATTTAATTCATGGTGAAGATGATGCTCGTAAAACCTTAGCTCAAGTTCTTCAGGAAAATATTGAAAGTGAAATTGTTCTACCCCAATTATATGAACATTTTGATTTAGATTACACTCCAGAGGATATAGTAGAGGATGATTCTACATTAATTAAAGCTGAAAAATTATCTGCTATTTTTAGTGAATTTGAAGAAAAAATAAAATCAGTAATCTCTGAAGAAGATAAGAGTAAGATTTCTTTAGAGCTAGAAAAACTGAAGAAAAAATTATTATAAACATGATTAATTTTGATGGTATTTATCTTCCACTTACAAATTGAAGAATTAGTAAACCGATGCAAGGATAATATTGTGGAAATTAGGTGATTTATGGATGTCTTATGTAAAGGAAATACTAGCCCTTCTCAGGGAAAAAGAATATAAACTAACTCCCCAACGGAAAATAATCATTCAGGCTTTTTTTGATAATATGGAAAAACATTTAAGCGCAGAGGATGTTTTTAATATTGTTAGCCAAGATCACCCTGAGATTGGTTTAGCTACTGTTTATAGGACTTTGGATCTCCTTGCTGAACTGGGTATATTGAAAAAAATGAATTTTGGCGATAATAAATTCCGCTATGAATTTTGTCCAGAAAAGGATAATCACCATCATCATCATTTAATTTGTTTAAATTGTAATAAGGTCATAGAATTTGAAGATGATTTACTAGAAAGTTTAGAAGCATTAATAGCTAAGAGAATTGGTTTCCATGTGGTAGACCATCAATTGAAAGTTTTTGGTTTTTGTAAAAATTGCAAAGAAAACTTACAGGATATTTAACTATTCTGCTATTTTAGCTTTAAACTCACTTCTGCTTCAGAAGCTGTTTCTTTTATTAACTTACATTCCCAGGAATAGCCTTTATTTATCCAAAAGACAAGCTTTTCACTAAGATTTTTCTTTAAGTAACCTAATACTTTATTTTGTTCATTAACAATCAAAATTTGACCAGATAACTTTTTTAAAATTAACTCCTGGTCTAGGGAGGTACAATTATCCAGACCATTTTTTGCTTTCTTAATCTTTGCGACAAATTCTCGAATAAACATTGGGGGAACTATCCTTAATTCACCTTTATAACAATAGGGATGTAAGTTTACAGTTGCTGGTTTGGTAGTTATATATTCGATAGTTATCACTTCTTGAGAGGGTATTAGTTTTTCACCACATTTTAAACAAAAATCTTGATAACTTAACTTATTTTGATAAATACTTTTTTCAATTGAACCCCATTTCGCCCAGCTTTTCCATTGGGTTTTACAAAGTTTCTTTCGGTTTTCCAAATCAGCAAAAACCCATTTTAGTAAACGATGAAAGCCAAAGGCATACCGAGCATGTTTTACAAAATCCTTAGGTAGGCCTAAGGAAATTACATATTGATTGAAGGAATCTTCTACTCTTTCCTGGAGAAGACCTTCTATCTTGGTATTATTCCATTGATAACCCTGTTCTGTTAGCCACAAGCGAAGCTTATCAAACATATAACCCTGACAAATTTCAATTATATCATCTTGCCTTGCTTTAACTTCTTGAAAACCTTTCTTTACAATTTCAATAACAAAATCTTGATAAGCCTTTTTTTGAAATAATTCTGTTTGGTAATATTTTAAGGGTATTATATCAAAATAATATTTATTGTTATTAGTATTTAAAATACCTATTCCAGTACCCCCGATGAGACTACCACTTCCAGCATCATCAATACAAATCACTTTTTCACCTCTTTTTCTCGGTTAGCATCTATGAATATTAAACCCTATCTTGAACAAAGTATTCCTTATATTATTTGTTTTTAGAGTCATATATTATTACATAAATAAAGATATACTGAGATAGGGCCTAAAAACCCAGATTTTTTTGACGAGAGTGGGATAAAAAAGTATAATTAGAAGGAATATTTTATAAAATAGCGTAATTATAATTGATATATGTTTAATTTTAGGAGGGCACAGGGTTGGAAATAAATATTATAAATGGACCTAGACTGCGCACTATGATTCTAACTGGTGCCAGGAAGTTAGAAATAGAAAAGGCTAAGATTGATAGCTTAAATGTCTTTCCGGTTCCCGATGGTGATACGGGAACTAATATGTCTCTTACTATGGCCTCTGCTGTAAAAGCACTTAATAACTTACCTGGAGAAAATTTAAAAGATGTGGCTAAGGCTATTGCCCATGGCGCATTAATGGGAGCTAGAGGTAATTCCGGGGTTATTCTATCCCAAATACTGGGGGGTTGGGTAAAAGTTATTGAAAATGAGGATAAATTAGATGCGATTTTATTATCTAAAGCCTTTACCCAAGGGGTAGAATCAGCTTATAAGGCTGTTGTTAAGCCTGTGGAAGGTACAATATTAACAGTGGCTAGAGAAGCCGCAGAAAAATTAGCGGAAAATGTAACCACAGAGATGGGGATTGAAGAAGCATTACAAATTTTTTTACAACAAGGCTACAAAACTTTAGCTTTGACTCCAGAAATGTTACCTGTATTAAAACAGGCTAATGTTGTAGATGCAGGAGGACAAGGTTTTTTAACCATTGTTGAAGGAATGATTTTAGGTTTACAGGGTGAAGATATTGAGTCCATAGAGATAAATGAAAATAAATTTGATACTTCAGCTTCTTTGCCTATTATGGATTTTGATTTAAAAGAAGACGATATTCAATTTCAGTATTGTACTGAGATGATACTGAAACCTAAAAATGGACTAGATGTTTCTCATGCTGATATTAGAAATTACCTAGAAGAAAAGGGAGATTGTGTCTTAGTAGTTGGTTCCGAAGCAATTATTAAAATCCATGTTCATACCAATCATCCAGGTTTAGTCTTAGAATATTGTGGTGATTTGGGCTCTCTCCATGATATTAAAATAGAAAATATGGCTGAACAAAATCAAAATCTAAAAACAATAATTCCTAAAAAGAATATCGGTATAATATCTGTAAGCCTTGGTGAGGGTTTAAACGAAATATTTAGAAGTTTAGGGGTAGACATAGTTATTACTGGTGGGCAAACGATGAACCCCAGTACAGAAGATATTGTAAACGCCATTGATCGGTTGGAAGCTGAACAGGTAATCATCTTACCTAATAATAAAAATATTATTTTAGCCGCAGAGCAGGCAATTAAACTTGCCAACAAACCTGCTTTTGTGGTACCTACAAAAACTATTCCCCAAGGTATTGGGGCTCTTATGGCTTTCAACAGCGAGTTAGAGTTAAATACTAACCTAGAGAAAATGGAAGCATCCATTGATGAAATCAAAACTGGTGAAGTAACTTATGCCGTCAGGGATGCAAAACATGGTGATTTTGATATTAAAGAGGGGCAAATTTTAGGAATAGTGCAAGGGGAAGTGTCTTTAGTACACTCAGATTTAGATCAAGGTGTAATTAAACTAATGGAAGATTTATTAGATGAAGATAGTGAATTAGTAACCTTATATTATGGCCAAAATATTGATAAAGATCAGGCCGAAGATTTACTAGATAAATTATCCTCCATGTATACAAGTATAGATTTTGAATTACATTACAGTGGACACCCATTATATTATTATTTAATTTCAGTAGAATAGTAAGGGGATAATTCATGTGAATAAGATAAAAATAGTAACCGATAGTACCTGTGATTTACCTTTACAAATGGTAAAAGAGAATAATATTGCTGTGGTACCACTTAAAATACATTTTGGTGAACAGACATATTATGAAGGTATAGATTTAACACCTGATAGCTTTTATGAAAAATTAAAGGGGGCCGATGTATTACCAACAACATCTCAGCCATCACCAGGGGATTTTGTAAAGGTTTATAAAGAGTATGCCCAACAGGGATTTACCCATATAATCTCCATCCATATTTCAAGTAAGTTAAGTGGAACTTATCAAAGTGCATTAATAGCCAAGGGCCTTGTTGAAGATATAATCAAAGTAGAAGTAATTGATTCTCATTTCGTTACCTTTGGCTTGGGTATAATGGTATTGGAAGCAGCAAAGATGGTTAAAGAGGGTAAAAGCTTTGAGACCACCATCCAACATGTTAACTCCCTTCGAGAAAAGGCAAAATTATATTTTCTTGTGGATACCTTGGAGTTTTTACAAAAGGGTGGTCGTATTGGCAAAGCCAGCTCCCTAATTGGTTCTTTGTTAAATATAAAACCCTTACTAACCTTGAGGGAAGGGGAAGTTCATCCCTTTGAAAAGGTACGAGGTCAATCTAAAGCATTGGATAGATTAGTGAATATAGTAGAACAATTACCCTCCACAGGACTTGAGAAAGTTCACTGTGGCATCGTCCATAGTCAATCCTTAGAAATTGCTGAAAAAGTTAAAGAAATATTGGTAAATAATTTAGGTTTAGCTGAAATAACGATTTCTGAAATTGGGGCAGTGGTTGGTACCCATGTTGGCCCTGGTGCAATTGGAATAATTATTATAAAATAAAAGGGTCGCGTAACGACCCTTTTATTTTATCCCCTACTGAAAGGAGTAGTAAATGTGTTTAATATAGTACTTGTTGAACCAGAGATACCTGCTAATACCGGTAATATTTCTAGGACTTGTGCAGTTACGGGATGTTCTTTACATTTAATCAAACCCTTGGGTTTTTCTATAGATGATAAACATTTAAAAAGAGCCGGATTAGACTATTGGGATATGTTAAATGTAAAAATATATAATAACCTTACAGAATTTTTTTCTACTATAAAGAATGGAAATATTTATTTAGCAACCACAAAGGGCGGATCTACCTATTCCGATAAGGTTTATCAAGAGGGGGATTATTTTCTTTTTGGTAAAGAAACAAAAGGACTCCCTAAAGAATTACTTAATAAATTTCCTGAGAATTGTATAAGAATTCCAATGCTAAACAATGAACATGCTCGTTCCTTAAATTTATCTAACTCAGTCTCTATTATTATTTACGAAGCTTTAAGGCAAAATAATTATAAAAACCTAATCTAACAAAAAAACCAACTTCAAGAAGTTGGTTGTGGTACGCCCGATAGGAATCGAACCTACGCTCCTGGCTCCGGAGGCCAGTGCTCTATCCACTGAGCTACGGGCGCATATATAAAAAGTCCAAAGTTCATTTTACTAATTTCCTATGATATTGTCAATTGTAATTCTTGTAAGTTAACCTTTTCTAGAAATTAATATCCAAATATCATTTTACATGGTGTATACTACTTTTAACAAGAAAAGCAGTGTTAAAAAAGATTATATTAGGAGGTATAATCATGAACAGCCAGATTAAGGATATAAATCTTGCCCCAAAAGGTCACCAAAAATTAAATTGGGCAAAAGCACATATGCCTATATTAAATAAGATCAGAGAAGACTTTGAAAAAAACCAACCTTTTAGAGGTAAAAAAGTAGTTATTTGTTTGCATTTAGAGGCTAAAACTGGTTATCTAGCCCAGGTAATTCAGGCTGGAGGAGCTCAAGTAGCTGTGGTAGCTAGTAACCCTTTATCCACTCAAGATGATGTGGTGGCTGCCTTAGTTGATAGTGGTATTACTGCTTTTGCTTGGTATGGCGCTACTGAAGAGGAATACTTCAACCATCTAGATTTAGCAGTACAATTTGCTCCAGACTTAATTATTGACGATGGTAGCGACCTAGTTAGTCTCCTACATACCAAATATACAGATAAACTAGATACAATCTTAGGTGGATGTGAAGAAACAACTACAGGCATCTTGCGCTTGCGTTCCCTTGAAAATGCTGGCGAATTAAAAATACCCATGATTGCTGTAAATGATGCCTTTACCAAGTATTTATTTGATAACCGTTATGGAACTGGTCAATCTGTATGGGATGGCATTATGAGAACTACTAATTTAATGGTAACGGATAAAAATGTTGTGGTAATTGGCTATGGTTGGTGTGGCAAAGGAGTAGCACTTCGAGCTAAAGGTCTAGGGGCAAGGGTAATTGTCACTGAAGTTGACCCTATTAAAGCCATAGAAGCTTTAATGGATGGTTTCCAAGTAATGCCTATGGAAAAAGCCGCACCAATAGGAGATTTCTTCATTACTGTTACAGGTAATAAGGATGTAATTAGGGAAGAACATTTTAAGATAATTAAAGATGGTGCTATTTTAGCCAATGCAGGTCATTTTGATGTAGAGATTTCCAAATCTGATTTAAAAAAACTAGCAGTTGAGCAAAAAACTGTTAGACATAATATCGAACAATATACTTTGGTTGATAATAAAAAGGTTTATCTCTTAGCTGAAGGTAGACTGGTTAATTTGGCTGCTGGGGATGGACATCCGGCAGAAATTATGGATATGACCTTTGCTTTACAGGCTTTATCCCTAGAGTATATTAGTAAAAATCAAGAATTAAAAAATAAGGTCTATAGGGTTCCCCAAGAGATAGATGAAAAGGTTGCCTATTTAAGACTCAAGGCTATGAATGTAGATATTGATATTTTAACCGATGAACAAAAGGCATATTTAGCAAGTTGGCAGGTCTAACTTACTTGGCTGATAGGATTAATGGAGGGCTATTTTTGAAAGGTCTAAATTTTATAAGCATTGATGTAGAAACAACAGGTTTAGAGGAAAATTGTGAAATTATAGAAATTGGGCTGATTAAATATAGGGAAGGGGTAGAAGTAGACAGCTTCCACTCCCTAGTTAAACCTCTATTTCCTATTCCTCAAGAAATTACCAATATAACAGGTATTACCAATGAAATGGTTAGCAATCAACCAAAATGGTCAGAGATAGAAGAAGATATCTATGATTTTCTTCAAGCAGACTTTTTAGTTGGCCACAATGTAGCTTTTGATAGAGGTTTTATTGAAAGAGCTCTTCAAAAGCCTTTAGATAAAATCTGGGTGGATACACTCGAGCTGGCTAAAATCTTCTTGCCTAAGTTATCTAGTTATAAACTTATCAGCCTAGTTCAATATTTTGGTTTGTCTCATACTTTTTTTCATAGAGCCTATAATGATGCCCAGCTTACTGCTGAAGTTTTTTTAAAAATAATTGATATTATTGTTACCTTACATCCTGAAGCCTTAAACCAAATTATTGAAATTTTAAAAGGGGAAGATCATCAAGATTTAGTTGTCTTTCTGCAAAGCATGCAAAAATATCTGATTAAAAATTATGCCTACGATAAAAAAATTGCTGCTACAGAGGAGAGAGAAATATTTACGGAAAACACTCCTTTGGACTTATCTATGGCAGAAACCATGCTCAAACCTGGGGGCTTAATGAGTCAGAGGAATCCTAAATATGAATATAGGCCTCATCAAGTAGAAATGCTTTTAAGGATTATTGATTGTTTTCAAGAAGAAAAACATGGACTTTTGGAAGGGGGAACAGGCATAGGTAAGTCCTTTGCTTATCTTATTCCCGCCATCTTATGGTCTCTGGAGAAGAAAAAAAAGGTAGTGGTAGCAACTCATACCATAGCTTTGCAGGAACAGCTTTATAATAAAGATATTCCCTTTTTGGAAAAAGTCCTAGAACATAAGTTAGCCACATCCTTAGTTAAGGGCAGAAGTAACTATATCTGTCTCAGAAGATACCAAAGGGTAAGGGAAAATAAGACATCCCTATGGCCAGAAAAAATATTTCTAGCGGGGACTTTTTATTGGTTACATAGTACCCAAAGTGGTGATAAAGAAGAATTAAACTTAAATAGCTATGAAAATGAATTTTGGGCGCAAATTGCTAATCAACAGGAAACCTGCTTAGGAAGTAAATGTTCTTTTTATCATACTAAATGTTTCTTTTTCAAAAATAGGCGATTATGTGAAAACAGCAATCTTTTAATTACTAATCATGCCTTATTGCTACAAGATATAAAAAACGAAAATAAAATTTTACCCAAGTTTGACTATTGTATAATTGATGAAGCCCATAATCTTGATGATGAGGCAACTGAACAGTTTTCTGATAGCTTTGATTTTTATCAATTAAAAAGATTATGTTCTACTTTAACTCGGAGTAATAATTCGGGATTATTAGATAATTTAATCTTTTCCCTCAAGAAAAAAGTCAATATTTTTTATGAAATCGATGATTTAATTACCCTAAGTGAGAATGTGAAGAAGGATTTGGTTCTTTTAAGGAGCTCCATAGAAAGTATTATCGAAGAATTTTATGCCCGTCATTCTCTGAGCTTATTTAGAGAAATAAGACTTACTCCTAAGGAAAGAAATGCTGATTGGTGGATTAGCCTGGAAGATAATTTAAAAGGCATTAATAACTCTTTGACTGCGATTAACCTGGAACTCTTCAAGATAATAAATGGTCTAGAATTAGAAGATTCCTTTGAAGAAATATTAAAGGAAATTAGCTTTTATAAGTCCAAAATCCTAAAGTTTAAGGAAGACCTGGAAATGTTCCTTGAGGGTAATAATGAAGATATGGTCTATTGGATAAGTGTTTCTAATCCTTATAAATTTAAAAATATTCTATTAGTCAGAACTCCTTTAACATCAGGGAAAATATTAAATGAATATTTATTCGAAATAAAAAAATCCGTTATTTTAACTTCAGCTACCTTAACTATCGCCAATAATTTTAAATATATGGCCGAGCAGTACGGATTAGAAAATAATTATTTAACCTTTAATGCCAAATCACCATTTAATTATGATAAACAATCATTAGTCTGTATCCCCAATGATTTACCTGATCCTGCTCAGGTTACGGAGGAGAACTATACCACAGAAATTACAAATGCTATAATTAAACTTGCACCTCGGATAAAAGGAGGGGTATTGGTTTTATTTACATCCTATAGCATGCTTAATGGGGTATATACAGAATTAAAGAAAAGTAATGAACTGAAAAATAAAACAATTCTAGCTCAAGGTAAAGATGGGAATAGAAAACATATAATAGATACCATGCAAAAAAATGTTAATACTCTTGTTTTAGGAACCAATAGCTTTTGGGAGGGTATTGATGTTAGTGGAGAAAATCTAAGCGCAATAATAATAGTTAAACTTCCCTTTTTGCCCCCTACTAGACCAGTTATTGCTGCTAGGCTAGAACTTTTAGATAATAAGGGTTTAAACAGTTTTTCGAAATATAGCTTACCTCAAGCAGTATTAAAGTTTAGACAAGGATATGGTCGTTTAATACGTACTAAAAATGATAAGGGAGCCATTATTATATTAGATAAAAGAGTAATTACCAAAAGATACGGTCGAGAATTTTTAAAATCCTTACCATCTCAGTCCATATTGATCAATACCTTTGAAAATTTAATTGATTCTTTGGATAAATGGTATGGTAATATTGAATAATCCTTTTTTTATTAGGATAACAATGATAAAATGGCAATAGCCATAATATAATTAAAAGAATAAAATATTTCTAATTAGGTCAATCTTCTTAAGGGGGAGATATGGTGAGTATAAAAATGATTATCCCTAACATTATTACCCTAAGTAATTTATTATTAGGGATATTATCTTTAACTTATACTATGAATCAGCAGTATCAAACTGCAGCAATATTAATTTTGGCAGCTGTATTTTTAGATGGTATGGATGGTAAGATAGCACGGCGGTTAAATGTTGAAACAAATTTTGGGAAAGAGTTGGATTCCCTTTGTGATTTAGTGTCCTTTGGTGTTGCTCCAGCTCTTTTAGTATATGATATCTATTTACAAGAGATTGGGGTATTTGGTTTATTAATATCCCTAAGCTATGCTTTATGTGGAGCTGTGCGGCTTGCTCGTTTTAATGTAATGAATATAAAAACCTACTTTATTGGGGTCCCTATCACCATTGCTGGTGGAATAATGTCTATAGCTATATTATTATCTAATATTCTCCCTGCTTTTATATTTCCTTATCTAACAGTTACTCTTGCCTATCTAATGGTAAGTAATTTTAAAATACCTAAGTACTGATAAAAAATGGCCACTGGCCATTTTTTTTGTTCTACTTATAGGTAATCTTAATAACTATATAGTAGAACAAGTGGACAAGTTAGGTGATTTTATGATATATGTGTTTTCATTTTTGATTGGTTTTTTATTTAATGAAGCACGAATTATAAACCGGACTTTTGCTGATTATGGTGAGTTTATAAACTCAAGGCTAATCTATCAGGAATTAGGTTTAAATATATTTTTAATTGGTATAATAATAAATTTCTACAAAGGTTTTATTCTAACTAATTATGCTACTACCACAAATCAACCTCTAATTTTTTTAATTTTGCTTCTAGGTAATTACCTAGGGTCTAGACCTTGGAGTACTAATAGCAATGAATTAATTATAATGTGGGGAGTTTGGGCAGGGGTTAACATAGAAATTATCCAAATACCTTTAGCTTTATTGATAAGCCTCTGGTTAGTTAATAGAAGAATATCTCTTGGTTTTTATATAGGCTCAGGCTTTGCCTGTATTAATTTGATGCTAGCTGATAATTTTATCTTAGGTCTTTTATCTTTGTTGGTTTTGGTAAATCATTCCACTAGTATTTATTCACTATTTAAGCTGTTTAAAAATACAATAGCAGGGAGTTATAGTTAATAGAAGGGGTGAAAGTGAATGAAGATTTACTATATTCCACTACCTAACTTCCTGAGAAATATTCTAAAAAAAATAATAAAATAAGGAGTTTATGGCTCCTTATTTTATTGATTTGTTAGTCCTATACCAATTATGCCGCCAATTGAACTGGCAATAAGGGTATAGGCTATTTTTTTAAGAAAAACTAACCAGCCAAAGGAACCCGAAATAATAAATAAACTTAATATTAATGAAATAAATAAGTAAAGTAAACCTACAGAAACACCATGGATAAGTCCTTTGTTACCAGCAGTTTTAGCCGAAACAATGCTTCCTGACAAGATACTTAAAAAAAAGATTAGAGTAGCAAAAGCAGGGATTAGATTTTCTGACACAGCAGTAAAATGAAGTACTAGAGTAATTATAATCGACAAACAAATTGAAACAACTAAAGACCAAATCAAACCATTTAAGACAGAAGAAAAATCAAAACTTCCTGTATTATTGTTCATAGAGAATTTCACCCCATTATTTTTAAACTTTACTTAAAAATATGCTATTACCTTCTAAATATTCATACTCGCTAAAAAACAATATTTTTTACAAAATTACAATCAAAAAAAGTTGAATAGTGGAGGAAAATGTTGGTAAATAACTGTAATAAAAGGAAGGATTTGGAAGCAAAGTTGGAGAATTTATTACTGTCAAAGTTAGGTACCTTTTTTAAAGAAAGGAGTTGTTTCAGAATGAAAGAGGATTTACTTAATAACAGTAAGCAACTGGAATTTCCTCGAGAAATATTGACAACTATTTCCCTGGGCCTTAGCTCAGTAAATTTTTTATGTGGTAACACTAAGGGTGCAATAAGAATATTAAAACAGGCCTTAAAGATAAACCCTAATAATCCAAAAATAAATTGGAAATTAGGCTCTTTATATTTAAAAAATTTAGAACTCACAGAAGCTATTAACTACCTTCAAGAAGCAGCGAAATTAGGGAATAGAGATCCTGAATATGTTTTGGGATTAAGTATTGCATATGATTATGCAGGCCAAAAAAATATTGCCTATGATTTAGCTGAAGAAGTGTTAGAAAGGAGGCCTGAATCTCCAGAAGCATGGTGTATCAAAGGTAAAATTCAAGCTGAAAACCAACAACTGGCAAAAGCTTTACAGTATTATAATATTGCTTTGGAGATAGATGATAGAAATCTTTATGCCTTAAATGAAAAAGGTTGTTTACTTTTAAAAATGAATAGAATTTTGGATGGAATTGAGACCTTTAATACTGCTTTAGAGATTCAACCTAAAGATACCAATCTGCTTTTAAATATTGGACTAGCCTATATTAAATTAGAAAACTATGAGAGTGCGTTAAATTTTCTAAGCAAAGCAAAAAAATATAAACTGGATACATCCATGCTTTATAATGCTTTAGGTATTTGTTATTTCCATTTAGACGAAATGGAATTAGCTAAGGAAAACTATTTGAGAGCTATGGAGCTTGAGCCTAATAATTCCGAAATTTTGTGTAATTTAGCAGCAATTAATGCTCAGCTAGGTAAATATAATTTAAGTTTGGATTCTTATAAAAAAGCCATCCAATTAGACCCTTATAATGGAACAGTATTAAACAATGCGGCTTGGTGTTTAGAAAAGATAGGTAATCAAGAAGAAGCTATTAAATATTATTATCGGGCCTTAGCTGTAGATGCCCAAAATGGAGCTTATAGAATTAACCTAGCAGAATGCTTGTATCAAGCAGGATATATCCAAGAGGCCATTGATCAATTAGAGTTTTTGGTGGAAAAAGAGGATTCTAATCGTAAAGCATGGGGAATTTTAGGAAGTATATATGATTCTTTACGGCAATATTCCAAGGCTATAGATTGTCACAATAAGGCCTTAGGCTTAGAGTAGAGAGAAAATGAAAAATTTGCTATAATTAACCTCATGTAGTAAAAATTTTTGCTTTCATGAGGGGGATTCCTAATGGAAAATCAGAATAAAGATCAACTATTAGTTAGAGCAAAACAATCCTTTAATTCATATGAAGAGATGTATAAAGTAGTGGATTTTTTAAATAAAAACTTGAAAGATAAAGGCATTATAGTGGGTTTAAGCAAAAATATAGTTGATAATAATATGATTATTACCATATACGAGGTATAATTATCGGGATGTGATAGTTTGGCCAAATTTAAAATTTTCTTGGAGGAAATTTTAATAACTGTTTCTTTAGCATTAATTATTTCCTTCCTTATACAGAATTTTTTTTTGGAACCGAGGATAGTTCCTACGGGCTCTATGTTGCCAACTATTCAGATTAACCAAAGGATATTAGTTAATAAACTAGCCTATAAAATGAGTTCGCCAAAACGGGGAGATGTTATAGTTTTTAAACCACCCATTGAAACTGAAGATAATTCTGACTTTATCAAAAGAGTCATAGGCATAGGCGGAGATACTGTAGAGGTCAAGAACGGGCTAATCTTAATTAATGGAAATGCAATTGAAGAAAATTATTTAATAGAGAAACCAAATTATGATTTTGGTCCAGTTACTGTCCCTGAGGATTCTCTTTTTGTTTTGGGGGATAATAGGAATTGTAGCTTTGACAGTCATATCTGGGGGCAATGGTTAAAGATTGATAATGTCAAAGGTAAAGCATTTTTTACATATTGGCCCTTAGAGTACATGGGTTTACTTAAATAATAAATGGAGGTTTAATGTGCGCATTTTAGTTACTAATGATGATGGAATTTTTGCAAAAGGTATCCAAGAACTAGTTAAAGGACTAAAGGGTGTAGGAGAAATATTTGTTATTGCTCCAGCAAGTGAAAGAAGTGCCTGTGGTCATGGGATTACAGTTCGTCAACCTATAAAGGTGAGAAAATACCATTGGCAGGATAAAGAGGTAAAGGCGTGGGCAGTGGAAGGAACTCCTGCAGATTGTGTGAAAATAGGAATAACAACCCTCCTAGAAAAAACTCCAGATATAGTAATATCAGGCATAAATAAAGGATCAAACCTGGGGACCGATGTTTTATATTCGGGAACTGTTTCAGCAGCCATTGAAGGTATAATCTTGGGCGTGCCCTCCTTAAGTATTTCATTGGATTCTTTTACTTCAGAGGACTATACCATTGCTAGCCAAGTCGCAAACATCTTATGTAGGGATATGCTGAATAATCAATTAGCTCCTGACACTCTCTTAAATGTTAATGTTCCAGCTGTTCCTAAATCGGAAATAAAAGGTTGGAAGGTTACTAAATTAGGAGAGCGTAAATATGAAAATATCTTTGAACACCGTAAAGATCCCCATGGTAATGATTACTATTGGTTAGCTGGGCAAGTGGTTCCTCCTTCCACCCAAGATGAGGAATTAGATGTAGTAGCAGCAGAAAAAAACTATATTTCCGTTACTCCCATTCATTTTGATTTAACCAATTATAGAATAATGGATCAAGTAAAAAAATGGGGCATAGAAACTAAGGGCATCTAAACCTTAGTTTTTTTTGTGAAAAGTATATTTAAATGCAGCTGTTCCCACAGGATTACTAAGATAAGATATATTAAGCCACTAAAAACTAAACTAATTAAGGTAACCATGTTTTTAGAAAACAAAGGGGACAGGACTAGGGTTGATATTATTAGACTAGTTGCCATTATTAAAGCTGCTATAATTGGTAGCACAATCTGTTTCTGCTTTATTTCTATCCCTGTTGATTTTCTTATCACTTCTAGGTTGAGAAAACATACCACAATATAACTAACTGTGAAACCTATAGCAGCTCCATTAATATTAAGTTCAGGAATTGAAGCTAAATAAATAATTCCCAATATCTTGATTAGAGAACCTATTGTGGTGTTAACAAAGATTTTATTAACTAAACCTAAACCTTGCAAAATCCCATTAGATGTTTGACAAAGATATAAGAAAATCCCACCAAAGCCCAGTATTCTTAAGGTTGAACCAGCTTCAGGAATATTAAATAATAAGGTACTTAATTCAGCGGGCATAAATAATAAAGCCACCACTGCAGGTAAACCCAATAAAAAGGTTAGTCGTAAAGATTCTGTAGTTCTAAACTGTAAAGAACTAAGTTTTCCTTGAGCTTCAGCTTCTGAGATTGCTGGTACCAGGGAAATGGCCAAAGAAAAAGTCAAAATTGTGGGCACCGATAAGATGGTCATACTAACCCCAGAAAATTGGCCATACATAGCAGCTGCCTGATTAATGGTGAAACCTATTTTTTGTAATGTTAGAGGGAGTAAACTAGCCTCTAACATTAAACTTATACTGGAGATTAGTCTAGTGAAGGTTGTGGGGATACCAAAAGAAAATAAATCAAAAATTACTGTACTGGAATTAATATGTGCACAGACATTGTTTCTCGCCAATTTAATTATGGATTGTTTTTTTCTAAAGTAAAGAAGACTTAAAAAAAACAATCCAACTAATTCTCCTAACAACATACTTATAGCTAAACCTACTGCTACTGCTTGTATTCCGTAAGATTGTAATTTTATGGCTAGGATTATTCCAAAGACAATTCTCGTTATTTGTTCAAGACATTGAGTAATGGCAGTGGGTGTCATCTCTTGTAAACCTTGAAAAAACCCCCTTAAGGCAGAACTTATTGCTGAAATAGTAATACAAGGAAGCATAGCATATAAAATCAAATCGATCCTAGGGTCTTTATAGAGTGAGTTTAAAATATAAGGAGCAATAAAAAGTAAAACAAGGGTAATAGTTATTCCAGAGATTAATAGTAATATTATGGCAATTCTTAGGATTTTCAATGAAGCTTTAATATTATGGTAAGCCATCTGTCTTGACACTAATTTAGATACGGCCAAGGGCAACCCAGCTGTGGCGATGACTAGGGCCATAATAAAAACAGGATGTACCATATTATATAAACCAATGGTCTCGGTTCCGATTATTCTAATAATTAAAATTTGATAGATAAAACCCAGTATTCTAACGATTGTACTGGAAATTAACAAAATAAATGCACCTTGAATAAAATTTTTTCTAACCATTAGACCCTCACAAGAAAAAGTTTCTTTTTCATATTTATGCATAGTAAGATAAATATAAAACAAGTAAGCTGTGAGGATCTAAAAAATAAGTTTAATTAGACTGCAGTTTAGGAAAAAATGGCAATAATATATTATGTTAAACAGTTTTAAAAAGGTAGCAGGATTTTTTGAATTTTTGCTTAAATATATAGTATCAACAATCGTTTTGTAGTACTTCAGTACTTAGTTAAATCTTAATAATATTTTAAGGAGGGGCATCTTTGAAAAAGTATACTACTGACAAAATCAAAAATGTAGGAATAGTCGCTCATGGAGGAGCAGGAAAAACTTCATTAACTGAAGCAATACTTTACAATGCTGGTCTAACTACTAGAATTGGAAAAGTTGATGATGGTTCAACAGTTACAGATTATTTGCCAGAGGAAATTAAGAGACAGGTGACAATTAATTTAACTCCGGCCCCTTATGAATGGAAAGGTTATAAAGTAAATATGATAGACACCCCAGGATATTCAGATTTTATTGGGGAAGTCAAGGGAACCTTAAGAGCGGTAGATAACGCCTTAATGGTAGTTTGTGGAGTTTCCGGAGTTGAGGTACAAACAGAAGTAATTTGGGATTTTTTAAGTGAAAAAAACATGCCTAGAATTTTCTTTGTTAATAAACTTGATAGAGAAAATTCCAATTTTGCTAAAGTTGTAGATGAATTGAAGGAATCCTTTGGGGCAGGTGTTGTTCCCATTCAAATTCCAATTGGAGCCGAAGAACAATTTTCTGGAATTGTTGATGCTCTAAATCAAAAAGCATACACTTATAAAGATGGTAAGCCTTCAGAAATAGCTATTCCTGAAGATTTATTGGACCAAGTGGAAGAATATCGTGATGTAATTATGGAAGCCTCTGCTGAAAGTGATGATGAATTACTAATGAAATATTTAGAGGGAGAAGAATTATCATCAGAAGAAATTATTACAGGCTTTATAAAAGGGGTTAAAGATGGAAAAATATATCCTGTTTTAGCAGGATCTGCTCTAAAAAATATTGGTATTCAACAATTAATGGACGGACTAGTAGAATTTTTACCTTCACCCCTTGAAGTTGCAGATAAAGATGTATTAAATGAACCACCTTCAGCTTTAGTGTTCAAAACTCTTGCTGACCCTTATGTAGGAAAACTAAGCTTTATAAGAGTATTTACTGGTACCTTGCAAGGGAATACCCCTATATATAATGCAAGTTTGGAAAAGGAAGAAAAAGTAGGTAACTTCCTAATGGTTAGAGGAAAAACCCAGGAAAATTTAGCGGAAGTTGTAGCAGGGGATATTTGTGCTGTTGCCAAGTTACAAGACACCTTAACTGGACATACGCTTTGCACTAAAGCCAAACCAGTAGTTTTAGAAGGTATAGATTTTCCTGAACCTACTCTAGCTGTGGCAATCGCTCCTAAGTCTAGAGGGGATGAGGATAAGGTTGGTAATGCGATTACAAAGTTATTAGAAGAAGACCCCACACTATCAATCGAAAAAAATGCTGACACCCACGAAACCATTCTTAGAGGTATGGGGGAAATGCACTTAGATATTGTTGTTGATAAACTAAAAAATAAATTTGGTGTAGAAGTAGAAATGCAGGCACCCAAGATTCCATATAAAGAAACCATTAGAGGAAGTGTAAAAGTTCAAGGTAGACATAAAAAGCAAAGTGGTGGAGCAGGTCAATATGGGGATGTCTGGATTAATTTAGAACCTCTACCAGATGGAGTATTCGAGTTTAAGGAAGAAATCTTTGGTGGAGCCGTACCCAAAAATTATTTCCCTGCAGTAGAAAAAGGCATTCGCGAAGCTATGCAGGAAGGTGTATTGGCAGGTTTCCCAGTTACCAATGTCAGGGCTACTTTGGTGGATGGGTCTTACCACCCTGTAGATTCTAACGAGATGGCTTTTAAAATCGCAGGTTCTTTGGCCTTTAAAAAAGGTGCAGAACAAGCAAATCCAGTATTACTAGAACCTATAATGAATATAGAAGTTATGGCTCCTGAACAGTTTATGGGTGACATTATGGGTGACTTAAATAGTAAAAGAGGAAGAATAATGGGTATGGAGCCTAAAGGTAAATTCCAGATAATAAAAGCCCAAGCACCCTTATCTGAATTGGGTCGCTATGCAATAGATTTAAAATCAATTACTCAAGGGCGTGGATCATTTAAAATGGAATTTGCCCATTACGAGGATGTTCCTCAGAAACTGGCTGAAGAAATCATTAAGGCTAGAAAAGAGGAAAAACAAGCTAACTAAAGACAAAATAAAAAGGAGCGCATGCTCCTTTTTATTTTGTCTTCAATAGGTTATAATGAAAATTAGGCAAAAAAATAATCTCCTGGAATCAGGAGATTATTACATCTTGTATTGGCAGGGGCGGCAGGATTTGAACCCGCAACCAATGGATTTGGAGTCCACTACTCTACCAATTGAGCCACGCCCCTTTATTGGAAACATCTAATATTATAAAATAAAAAAACATAATTGTCAAGGACGGATAATAGTGGAAAATATAATTGACTTACATATTCATTCGATTTATTCTGACGG
>JAAZJU010000256.1 GCA_012800195.1 Clostridia bacterium | reverse complement strand
GTTAGAGTAAAATTATAGTATGCAAAGCAAGAGAAAAAGGCCACCCTGCAAAGCAGAGTAGCCTAGAACATGCAAATCCTGTATAATAATGTTAACACACAAAAAAATACAGGAGTGAAATGCATGTTCAATATAAGTTTACCCTTAAATGACATAGACTTCAAGACCCTAGAGAAAGAAATATACCAAAGGGTATTAAAATATGGAAGAGAACAGATAAAAACAATTTTAGAACAACTAGATGTAATGATAATGGAAAGTCGAGACAAAGCCAAATATCGCAACATATGCATAAAAAAGACATCAATCAAAACAGTAATGGGAACCATTGAATACAGCAGAAGGATATACAGATACTATGACGAAGATGGAAACAAACATTACATAAGCCTGCTAGATGAATATCTTAAAATGAACAAAACCATAGGCCAAATGTCAGTAAACCTAGTAGAAAAAATAATAGAAAACGCAACAAACATGTCATACAGAAAAACTGCCCACAACATTACAGAACTAACCGGCCAAGACATAAGCCATCAAGCAGCATGGGACGTAGTTCAAAAGATGGGAGAAAAAATACAAGAACAAGAAAAGCAAAAAATAAAAGCATATGAAAAAGGCAAACTAAAAGGCAAAAGAGAAGTAAAGGTATTATTTGAAGAATCCGATGGTCTTTACATAAACATGCAAGGCAAAGACCGAAAAGGCGGCAGCGGCAGGAAAAAAGAAATAAAACTTGCAGTAACTTACGAAGGTTGGAAAAAGCGCTATTTTGGCAAGTGTGACGAATACGTAGTAATAAACAAAAACGTAGTAACAGGGTTTCATAACTCAAAAGAATTTGCCGATTTAATTGAAACCACAATAAGCCAAAAATATAACATAGAAAAAATACAATTAAGAATATTAAACGGAGATGGAGCTCCCTGGATAAAAGAAAGCGCTTCCCTTGCCCTAAAACATTTCCAGCTAGATAGATTTCACATATTCCAAGCCATACATAGAAACATCTATGATAAAAAAGAAGCCAAAAAAGTATCAAGAATGATAAAGAAATTAAAAATAGACCAAGCCTTAAACCATATAGAACAATTAAAATATGAATGCGGTGGTGAAGTTAAAGAAGTAAAAAAACTTGAAACCCTACAGCAATATCTAACAAATAACCGTGATGGCCTAATACCCTATAAACAAAGAAAAAACATTAAACTACCAGCTCCTCCCGAAGGGATCAGCTATAGAAACCTTGGTACTATGGAACATAACATATGTGACATACTCTATCTAAGGATGAAAAACCGGAAAATGAGTTGGAGCAAAGCCGGTGCCAACAATTTAGCCAAAATACTAGCTTTAAAAGCCAGTGGAAAACTATATAATAAAATTAATTCACTACTATCAGGAGAACTATCAGAAAGACTTACACAAAAAGTTAAAGAAATTAAGAAACCTAAGCCGAAAACAAACAAGATAAAAACAAATATATATCCTGTCCGCAGGGGAAGTATGCCCTTTTCCGCCTGCTCAGTAACAAACGGCCGAAAAGCAATACAATCTTTAATAACATATGGCGGTCAAAGCATATTTTAAAATCATTTGCTTTGCACTAAAAAGCCCTTTATGCCGCGAAAGCCTATTGATATGGGTAACACCCTCTGGTACAATTTAAAATAGCGAAATAAGCTAATTACAGGGCATTTTCGCCCGATACAATGGTGTCCAGAGGGTGTAAGGGCCCCATGTCAATAGGACTGTGGAATAAATGCAAGTTTTTCAAAACGGAACTTAAACGTAAATACTTTAGCTCATATTGGGATATTAGTCCCACTTTAAAAATAATTAATTAGAGGTGTGTAATTTTATTAAAAAAACAACGGTTTTTTCTCTATTAAAACAATAAAAAAGCTACATTATTATGCAGGATAAAATTTGAAAGAAAAAATGCCAACTTTTACTTGACACTAACTCAGCGGGAAGTGTACTTGATATAAAATATTGTATAGGATATAATAAAGTTGAAATTGAAAATTAGCTTTACAAGTTCAGTTTTTAGGAATC
>JAAZJU010000063.1 GCA_012800195.1 Clostridia bacterium | reverse complement strand
TGGTATTGGTAAAGCGGTCTGAACCTACACCCTCCCTACATTCAGCAGCTAAAACTATAGTACCACCTTGTTTGACTGCAATTGCTGCATGAAGTAGTGCCTTTTGAGCTTGATATAGGTTAATATCTTTAGGAAAGCCTCCACTACCAGCAATAACTAAGTCCGCTGGTTCATCTAATTTAACCTGTAGAACTTCTTGTGCTTTTTCTACGCCCACCTTATGAGCTTCAAGGTAATGACCAGCTACAGCATGAACAACTTCTTTCTTACTATTTAAAACAACATTTACAATCATATCAATACCGACTTTGGAACCAATCTCATCTATATCTTCTCTGATAGGATTACCATCCATATTTCCTAAGCTAGCTTTAGGATGAGTTAACATAGAGTGATTAGTTTGAACTAACTTATCACCACCTAAAGCAATACTAACTCCTTTGGCACCACCACTAAAACCTGCAAATTGGTGAGGGTCAATAACCCCTAAGAGAATTTTCTTATCGGCTTCTATATAATGTTTATTGATAATAATGGGTGTACCTCTAGAAGTATGGCCAAGAGAAACTAAATTTTCATCATCCCAAGCATCATGGGAAATCACCTTTAATTCTTCATAACTTTCCCCAATTATTTCCTTCATTTCTTCGACGGTTGCAACTTCATGCAAACCTGTACCAATAATAATTGTTATGTTATCTTTTGTAACACCAACCTTTTCTAGTTGAGCTAAAAGTGGTGGTAAAATCAGATTATTAGGTACCGGTCTAGTTAGGTCACTTGTAGCAATCACCACATTTTTAGCCCCTCTAAAATCTTCAAAAGAAGCTCCTATTGGATTTTTTATAGCTCTTTCTATTTCTTCACTACTAGTATAGCTTAGAGTTTCTTCAGATATTGAGACATTTTTATATTCATGGGGAACTTCGGCAGTTAGATACTTGTCACCGTAAGGTATTTTTACCTGATACATATTAACACCTCGCTTTTTTATTTATTTAACTTAATAATACTACACAAACAATATAAATCCTTTATCTATAAGATTTTTAGCTAGTAAAGCTAGTTAAGTTCTTACTCTTTTCATTGTATCTTTCAATAGCCAAGTTTATCAATTGATCTAAAAGTTCAGGCATAGGAAGACCGCTTTCTTCCCATAATTTTGGGTACATACTTATGGATGTAAAACCTGGGAGTGTATTAATTTCATTTAAGAGAATTTCCCCTGTCTTTTTGCAGATAAAGAAATCTACTCTAGCTAAGCCTGCACAGTCTAGTGCTTTATATGCTTCAATAGCTAATTGTTGTACTTTCTTCATTGTGGTTTCATCTATTTCAGCAGGTATTTTTAAAATAGATTTGTCATCCACATATTTAGCTTTATAGTCATAAAAATCATTACAGGGTATTACTTCTCCTGCTATAGAGGCCTTGGGACCATCATTGCCAAGGACGCTTACCTCTATCTCCCTGACTTCAAGTCCTTCTTCAATTATCAATTTCCGATCATATTTGGCTGCTTCTAAAAGGCTAGCTTCTAATTCTTCAAATTTCTTAACCTTAGATATCCCTACACTTGAACCCAAGTTAGCAGGTTTAATAAAGATAGGCAGGGTAAAGGTTTTTTGTATGTAATCTAAGACTTTCTCTATATCCTCTTCTATTTCTTTCCTTAAAACCTGGGCAAACTTTACCTGGGGTAACTTACTATCAGCAAAAATCTTTTTCATAGCTATTTTATCCATGCCAGCCGAAGAACCTAAAACCCCTGCACCTACATATGGTATGTCAGCTAATTCCAATAAGCCTTGAATAGTACCATCTTCACCAAATGTTCCATGGATTATAGGGAAAACTACATCAAGTTTAATTGATTTAGAAAAATCATTAATATTTAATAATAGTTTGTTATTAGGTTGAGGTAAGATTGTAACCTCGCTACCTTTATAGTTTTCGGGAGTAAAGCTTATAATGTCCTCAATAGCTACTGGACCATACCAGCTACCATCCTTGGCTATCCCAATTGGTATTATCTCATATTTTGTATCATCTAGATTTTGTGCCACAGCTGAAGCAGATCTTAAGGATACTTCATGCTCACCAGATCTTCCTCCGAATAAAAGTCCCACTACTATTCTTTTCATTAATACACCCTCTTTCCTTTAATCCCCATTAGTAAGTATTTTCCATAAGTGACACCAATTGAAATCGTCCTAGTATAAATCTATTAAAAAATTTTAAACATAGTCCAAAATAATATTATTAAAGAAATAAAAACCCGAATTACAGTTCCACCCAATACTCCTACGAAGGTACCTATACCCGCATCAATAGCTTTGTCTAAAGATTTACCTGATAATACTTCCCCGATAAGAACACCAATCAAGGGGCCCAGAAATAAGCCTAAGGGACCCATAATAAATATTCCTAATATTCCCCCCAGGATAGCACCCCAAGTTCCTGCTCTACTAGCACCGTATTTTTTAGCACCCCAAACTCCTGAATAATAATCAATAAACATAGATATAGCCGTAATAATACCAATACTTATTACAAACCAGGGATTTATCACCTGCCAATTATCAATAAATCCGTATATTAAAATTGTTACGAACATAAAGGGGATACCAGGCAATAGGGGTATTATGGTTCCGGCTAAACCAATAATCAGAAGAATCAATAACAAAATTTCTTTAAACATTTAAACACATCCTAATTCTTTTAAGGCCAAAACTGCACCTATAAGTACATGAGATAGGGATAATCCGCCTTGCAAATAAATTATATATGGTTCTCTAAGAGGACCATCAACACTTAATTCTATGGAAGAGCCTTGAACAAAGGTTCCACCAGCCATTATTACAGAGTCTTCATAGCCAGGCAATAAACTTTCTACAGGGGTAACATAAGAATCTAAAGGAGAAGCCTTTTGAATACCTCTACTAAAGGCTCTCATTCTTTCAGCAGAACCTAGTTTTATAGCCTGAATAATGTCGGTCCTAAATTCCTTTGGCTCTGGTGAAACTTGATATCTTAACTTACTAAATAATAAGGATGTGAAAATTGCACCCTTTAAAGCTTGTTCTACAATCAAAGGGGCGAGGAATAGTCCCTGAAAAGCTGGACGATTAAAATCTAAGGCCGAACCTACATCATCAGCAATGCCAGGTGCAGTCAAACGACATGCTGCTTGATAAACCAAATGTTCTTTACCAACTATATAGCCACCTCTAGGAGTAATACCGCCTCCAGGATTTTTAATTAATGATCCCGCTACTAGATCCGCTCCTACTTGGGTGGGCTCCTCAAGTTCTACAAATTCGCCATAGCAATTATCTACAAAACATATTATGTTAGGATTTATAGTTTTGACAAAATCAATAGCCTTAGAAATCTGTTTAATGGTCAAAGAGGGTCGCCAACTATATCCTCGGGAACGTTGAATACAGATCATCTTCGTTTTTGGTGTAATACTTTTCCTAATTCCTTCAAAATCAAAATCCCCATCTTCTTTTAGATCAATTGTTTTATGGACTATATTTAATTCTGATAAAGTTCCTGTTTCCCCATGAGTACCAATAACCTTTTGTAAAGTATCATAAGGCATACCTGAGATTGAAATAAATTCGTCATTGGGCTTAAGTATTCCATATAGACATAAGGCAATAGCATGGGTGCCCGAGGCTATCTGAGGTCGTACTAAAGCTTTTTCACTTTTAAATATATCTGCCCATACATCCTCCAAAACCTCTCGACCAGTATCACCATAACCATAACCTGTAGATCCATGAAGATGAAAATCCGTTGCTCGATTTTTCTGAAAGGCCTGTAGTATTTTTAGTTGGTTTAAGGCTGTTATCTCACTTATTGGTTCCCATATTTGGTGAGCCTCTTTATAAGCTGTTTGTAAAGTTTCATGTATTTCTTGTTTTAGATTATATTTAGATAGCAACTCCTGAAAAAATTTTTCCATTAATCTCTACTCCATAATGATATATTTTTTAAATTCTTCAACAAAATTCTTTTCATTTATTTCTACTATTACATTGTACCCTTGGTAATCATTAACTACTTCCAGTACTTTTCCTGAATTATATAGTTTATCCAGTATATTTCCTTTATCAAAGGGAATAAAAAATTTTAATACCTTATTTTGTCCAAAAAAATGGTCTTTGATTAAGTTTTTAAGTTGCTCTATTCCTTCCCCAGTTTTGGTAGAAATAAAACAGTTTTCCTGTCTTTCTGGCGGCATTATTGGTGTTTCTTGCAACAAATCCACTTTATTATAAACTAAGATTATCGGTTTATCAGTAACCTCCAATTGTTCTAAAACTTTATTTACACTGTTTTTTTGATTTTCCCAGTTTGGATTACTAATATCTATAATATGTAAAAGTAAATCACTAGCTTTGGCTTCTTCTAAAGTTGCTTTAAAGGCCTCTATCAATTGATGGGGTAAGTCTTTGATAAAACCCACTGTATCCGTTACCAATACCCTTATTCCCTCTTCTAGAGTGATGCTTCTTGTTGTAGGGTCCAAGGTTGCAAATAATTTATCTTCAGCCAAGATGTTTTCATCAGCTAATGTATTGAGTAGTGAGGATTTGCCAGCATTAGTATAACCTACTAAAGCTATTTGGGGGACAGCATTTTTATTTCTGTTTTTAGTTTGGATAGCCCTGTTTTTCTTTACCTCAGCTAATTGTTCCTTTAAATAATTAATCCTTTTCCTAATATGCCTTCTATCAGTTTCCAACTTAGTTTCTCCAGGTCCCCTAGTACCTACACCCCCACCTAATCTAGAAAGTATAGTACCCTGTCCTATTAAACGAGGTAATAGGTAATTAAGTTGTGCTAATTCCACTTGCAACTTACCTTCTCTACTTCTTGCTCTTTGGGCAAAAATATCCAAAATTAAATCTGTTCTATCCAACACTTTAATGCCTAGAAATTCAGAAAGATTGTTTTGTTGTGCAGGGCTCAGCGAATTATTGAAAATAATACAATCTGGCTTCTTTTGTTGAATAAGAAGTCTGATTTCCTCTATCTTTCCTTTACCAATAAAGAAAGAATTATCAGGCTTTATTCTTCTTTGGGTTACCACTCCACTTACCTTCAAGCCAGCTGTTTCAGCTAAGCTGGTTAATTCGTTAATGGCTTCCTCCATTTCATTTGTTTCAACTTTATCTTGTATCTCCACTAAAACCAATATAACTTCCTCCTGGTCCTTTTGCCCAACAGCATAACCAGTATATATCAATTCCTTTTCAATATTTTTTATTAATTCTAAAAAAGGTATCTTTAATAAAGTTGCAATATCTAATTCACTAAGTAAAGTAAAATTACCAGTTAGCTCCCCCTTAGTTGGTTGAAGATAAGCCAAACTGCATCTAATTCCTTTTTCATCTCCCCCAAGAGCAACTATCATATCTAATTTAAGATTATTTAAAGCACTTAAATCAGCAGAACTTAAATTACTATTACCATTGGGATGGGTATGAATGCACCTTAATCCGTTTAAGCCGCCCTCTTTCCTTTTGATCCACATCTCAGGTATTGTAACCTGTTGATTGGAACCTACCGCTACATACTTAACATTTCCCTTTCTATCTATGTACACAGCGATTTCCTTGCCTATTTTTATAGTAAGATAATTAAGTATTTCAATTAACTCATGGGAAATTATTAAACCTATGGGTACTTTATAAGTATACAATTCTTCTAGCTCGTTGATAACTGTGTTTCTTAATGAAGAAACATCTCCCCATACTTGGTTCATTCCTTTATCCCTCTTTTTCTAATATAATAAGAAAGAAAAAACACTCTCTAAAGAGTGTAATTAATTATACCATATTCTTTAATTCAATTCCCAAAGGCGAAAGGATATTTCTAAATAGGATATATATAGTAGGAAAAATATTAAAATTAACCGATATAAATGTATTTGTTTTTTTCTAATAAAAAGCACGCCAAAAAAAATCGTTACAGGAACAGAAAAATTTAATAAGAAAAAATTCTTGGATAATAGTAATGGCAAGTTAATTAGCATGATAAATAAAACAGTTAGAAGAGGTTTAGCTTCACCTTTGCTAACTGTTTTTTGTTTTCTTTTTTCTCTTCTTTTAGGATAGGCCATTTTATCACCAACAAAATATTTATCACTAATTAATGCACTTTATCCATAGTTATTACATTTTTCACAAATATTATACGGGGTAATATTTCCCCATCCCTCTAGGGGTTAACAAGAAAAATTTAAATAGCCCGTGTTGCTTCTTGAATATCCTCTATAGTTATTAATAATAAATCCTCTCTAGTAATATTTTTCCTCTCAATTAGCCTAACAGCTTGAAGTCTAATGGCCTTTTCAATAAGATTTCTAACCATTCTGGCATTACCGCTATGTTCATGACCATAAAATAATTTTTCTTGAATCTTGTTTTTTAAAATAATCTTAGCATCTTTGGTTAATATATATTCTCTATTTTTCAACATCAATTCAGCTATCTTTACTAGCTCGTTTATACTGTAATCGGGAAATTCAATATGAATAGGAAATCTTGACCTTAAGCCAGGATTACATTTTAAAAACCATTCCATTTCATCTTTATATCCTGCAAGAATAAAGATAATTTGATCTTTATAATCCTCCATAGCTTTGACGATTACATCAATGGCTTCCTTACCAAAATCTTTTTCTCCACCTCTAGCTAAGGAATAAGCTTCGTCAATAAATAATACTCCCCCTAGGGCCTTTTGTATTTGTTCCTTGGTTTTAATCGCAGTATGACCTATATATTCTCCTACTAAATCCGCTCTTTCAATCTCTACGATATGGCCTTTATTTAAAACATTAAGTTCTTTAAATAATTTGCCAATGTACCTGGCGACAGTAGTCTTTCCTGTTCCGGGATTACCTTTAAAAATCATATGTAATACAATGGGTTCATTGTGGAGATTCTCCATTTTTCTTTTCTTTTGTATTTCAACATAGGCTTGAATTTCAAAAAGCAATTGCTTGATATTATCTAATCCAATAAGAGTTTCTATTTCTTTCAATATTTGTTGGACGCCCTTTGGAGAATCAGAATCCACTGGAGTTAATTTTACAGGTTTTTCATTAAGATTTTTAATCTGTATTACATTAGTTCGTCCATTCTTATTTGGCTGAAAGGAATATTTTAAAGCCAAAACTTCTGCCACCTCCCGCACAATATCTATTATAGTATTATGCATTAGAAGGTAAAACGGTGAGAATTTGAAAAAATTTACATGTCTAGGCCTTTACATATTCACCCTTCTATATAATTCTATAAATAATTATTATTAACTTTCCCTCGGTGTTGATGTTTTTCACAATATCGCGTAAATTCAGAAAAAATCAATCTATTTGAAAACCTTTTTTCTGACAGGATAGATATGTAAAATAGATATCTCCTGTTGGATCATTTATTATAAACTCAATCAGCCATTCCCCAGCCGGCTCTAAGATATCTCCAGGGTTATTCCAAGCTAGGCGATCACAGGCTTGCCAGAAATTAAGCCCTTTATATTCTACATCCTCTTTTATTTTTTTCCATACTACCTGGGCATTCCGTGACTTCCAATATGTTTCATCGGGGTCACCATCAAGTTCATAGAAGTAATAGCCTGTTATCTGGGCTTTCCACCTATCTTTACCTTCTCTTGTTTGCCCCTTTGCAAGATCCGTAAGTTCATAGATATAAAAGCCGTGATCACTCCAGCCTTTGGGAATGTATTTCCCATCTATATACTCCAGATAGGTGCTAGTTTGATCTATATAATTTAAATCTCCAAAATATCTTTTTACAGTCTCGGAGAAGTCATCTTTGGTAATGGACCAGTCCTCTAGGTTATTCTCCGAATTTTCATAGACAAATTTAGCTAGTTCATTAAAATCTGGATTTTGTTCCTGTGAGAACTCTGGCAAAGAGCGAATTCTCCTAGAATTTTTTCTAAAATATTCATTAAAGAAAATTTTAGTACTTGCTGCAATACTTGTTTCCCCATTTTTTATTTGATGAACATAAAAATTATGTTGATAGTCATATTTCCAGTTGTTGAATGCTAGTTGAGCTTCCTCAGGAGGTATTAATGTCCAGTCGACGGGTGCGGCTTTTTCGTCTCTAATTCTGATGCCACCCCATTTATCACCCTCCTTGACAAAAATAATATTTTCCAGCACATTCAACACATCCATAAAGGTAGTATCCCATATAGGATCAACCAGGGTTTTGCCCTTACGGGTTAAATAGCCGAATTTGCCGTTTTTCCTAACTTTGATAAATGGTTCAACCTCTTCATAATGGTTTAAATCAATATATTCGAATTCTGGCTGAATAACAATTTTCCCTACCTGGTCAATGGCTCCCCACATCCCATTATTCCTTACACCCACAAGTCCATTTGCTTTATAGCCATTGGGCATTTCGTGATTAGATATTGCTTCATAGGAATGGTCTAAAATCTTTGAGCCTCTATTGTCATAAAGGCCCCATTTTCCTTCTTTTTTAGCAAGGACAAGTTCTAGCATGAGATCATATTCTTCAAAACCGGAAAGAATAATATCACCCTTCTCACTGAGAATGTCCTTAAATTCTTCTTCAACAGTTTTTATATAATACTCAATGGTCTTTTCCCCTTCATCACCTAGCCAATATGTAGCACTAATCCTCTCCAACTTCTGACCCTCTGCAGTCATTTCATTCGTTTTATCCATAATTTTTTTATAGATTTCAGGATGATTAACCTTGGACAAATAGGATATTACTTTTTCACCATCTGGTACATTATTATCCCTAATATATATTTTTCCATCAGACCAGATTAGGAAGTCACCTAAAGGGTTCTTATCCTCACCGTAAAAACCTATTCGATACAGACCTTGCTCTACAAATTTTAACCCTTTGTCCATAAAGGCTATATCTTGCTCTGAGGGCAATCTCTCCAAAGCAATATTAGATATGGTTTCTAAAAACGCCTGGATTTCCGCTGCGTCTATAAGCTTCCAAACAAAAGTCCCTTTCTGTTCCTGGGTAATCTCGATGTTCACAATTTTTTTTTGTTCATAAACTAAGTCATTAATTGTTGTAATTTGGTCGCCCGAGGTATTATTATTATTATTACTACAACTAACTACCATAAATAACATAGTGGAAAATATTAAAAAGATAAAGACTTTTCGCATATGTCCTTTCACCTCCTAATAAACTAACCAAATACTATTTTAAAAATAATTTGCATTGTTATTTATCTTTTATTTAAGTTCTTATATTATTGTTACTTATAAAAAACATTATTAGCCCTCACTGAAAATCTTCCTACGAATAAATTATAAAAAGAAAAGTAACAGTTTCTTCAATGAAATTACTGCTACTTTATTGAACGCCTACGAACTTTTAAAAACTTTGATTATTAGTTTCCTTTCCACCACTCATCTTTCTCAGTCTATAAATCCTCCACTAATATTGCCTGCACCAAGAGGACGAGCTTGTGTCAACATTTCTAAGATATGATGTCAATAACTTGATCCCTTGTCATCCTAAAATCGCTTCGATGGGCACAATGATTATTTCTTTGGAATTACATATTTCTTTTTAAACAATCCTCTGCCAATTAGCAAAATAATCTTGTCTTCTTTTTCAATCTTTTTAATAGGCTTCCCTAATTCTTTTTCTAGCTTTTTAATAAATGCATCATCTGGTATCCCTATAAATCCAATTGCTGCTGCCTCACCTTTTCTTGACCACATTTATATTCCCCATTTCTATTTCCTTTGAACTGAATACACAGTGTTGTCCTTCTACTATATTAAATACTTCATGGATTTATCTATCGAAAATTAATGATTTAATAACAGCTAAATACTCCCGGAGATAGGACTGAAAAATGATTGTTGGAGGAATTTTAGCTGGTAGACCGTCAGGATCCATGCCCAGTCTCTTGGCTAAGAATTTTGCCCTAAATATATGATGTTTATTGGTCACTATTAACACCTTAAGATTTTCCTTATCATCAAATTCTCTTAGTCTATCTAAACTAAACTTTAAATTCTCAAAGGTATTGGTAGCTTTATCTTCTATAATAATCCTATTTTCTTCAATTCCATTAGCAACTAAATATTTTGCCATAGCTTGGGCCTCAGGTATTTTTTCATCTATCCCTTGTCCACCAGTTACTACTACTTTAACTTCTTTATTTTCAATTAAATAATCCTTAGCAACCTTTAGCCTTTCTAAAAGTGCAGGTGAAGGTATATCACCATATAACCTAGCCCCCAAAATTATTACATAATCTACCTGATTAGTTGCTTTCTTGCTGCCCTCATTTAAAATTAACCCTTCAATGATTATCACGGATGCTAGTCCTATTAATATTAAAATTACTAGTATTCTCAATATAATATTTTTCATTTTTTCACCATCTAATTAATATGTTATATGAGTTTCAGGTCATTTATTTTTATTCCCTGTATAATAGAAAAACCCTCTAATCAGAGGGTTTTGTTTTCTTGAGCTAAGTTCACATTTTTTAAGGGAGAAATTGTAGAAATTGCATGTTTATAAATCATCTGTTGTTTATTATCTACTTCTAAAACCACTGTAAAATTGTCAAAGCCTTTAACTAGGCCCTTTATTTGAAAACCATTTACTAAGAAAATAGTAACTGGGATATTATCTTTCCTAACCAAATTCAAAAAAGTATCTTGTAAATTTATTTGTTGTTTAGACATATGTTACCTCCGCGCATTATTTATTGTTTTTTGTGATGTAATTTTATCTGCTAAACAATTCTATTCAACTTCCCTTTGAAATTTCCTGCATATGCTTGGTAAAATTTCCAAAATAATTTCATCCTTTGATTTATTGGTTACATCAATCCATTGAATTTGATTTTCCCTTTTGAACCAGGTAATTTGTCTTTTAGCGTATCTACGGGTTTCTCTTTTAATTATTTCTACAGCTTTTTCGTAGGATATTTCCTTATTCAAATACATGATAAGTTGTTTGTATCCTAGTCCTTGTAAAGCTGGACTATCTTGGGGTACCCCCCTATTTAATAAATCCTGAACTTCTTTAAGCCATCCCTTTTCTAGCATTAAATCTACCCTACGGTTAATTCGCTCATAGAGTAGCTTTCTGTCCATATTTAACCCAATAAGAGCTAAATTATATTTATCACTTCCTTTATCATTAGCAAAAGAAGATATTGGCCTACCAGTAGTATGATAAACTTCTAAGGCTCTGATAATTCTTTTGGCGTCATTAGGGTGGATTTTTTCGGCGCTAATAGGATCTACTTTGGCCAGTTCCCTATGAATAGTCTCAGTGCCAAAATTATCGACTACTTCTTGATATTTTTTTCTGATGTTCCCGATTTCGCCAGTTGGGGTAAAATTATATTTATTATATATAACTGAATTAACATATAAACCTGTACCACCCACTAATATGGGCAAATGTTTCCGTTGATTAATTTCAACAATTTTTTCTTCCACCAACTGTTGAAATTCTGCCACACTAAAGCTCTCCCAAGGCTCCTTAATGTCAATTAAATGATGGGGAATACCCTCCATTTCAAGAGGAGTAATTTTTGCTGTTCCAATATTCAAATCCTTATAAACCTGCATAGAATCTGCTGATATAATTTCCCCTGATAATTTTTTAGCTAGCTTAATCCCTATATCGGTTTTTCCTACTGCTGTGGGACCTACTATCACTAGGAGAGGAAGCAATTTCAATTATATCATCCTTCCTATTATTAGTAAAATTAAACATAAATATCCATGTTCTCCTTGCTGATATAATAAATAATACTTACCAAGAAGACTTACATTTCTTTTCCACCCTGGAACTCACCTCTTTGAAATACTTTGTATAGTTCCTGCATGGTTATCCTATGAATTATGGGTCGTCCATGGGGGCAAGTATGAGGGTTGTTAACCTTTGCTAATTCCATGAAAAGATAAATGATTTCTTCATTGGTTAGTTTTTGATTAGCCTTTACTGCCCCTTTACAGGCCGCAGTTATAATAATTTTTTCTTTTATTTTTGCTAAGGACATATTAGGCTCGCCATCCAATTGATCTAATAGATCATAAAAGAATTGCTCTATGTTTTCAGTTTTTAAACCCCAGGGTAAGCTTCTTAATAAATATGTTCTGGAACCAAAACTTTCTATGATAAAGCCTAAATCATTTAATAATAAAATGTTTTTTAATAGTATACCCTCTTGTTTGCCAGAAAGAGTTAAAATTACAGGAATTAAGAGATTTTCTTTAACAATTATTTTTTCCTGTTCTTCTCGAAGAAATTTTTCATATAAAACCCGTTCGTGAGCAGTATGTTGATCAATTATATAGAGTGCACTAGGGTTCTGAGCAAGAATAAAGGAATTGTTTAACTGTCCAATGGGAGTTAATTCTAAAATATTTTTTATATTTACTTTTTCTTCTATCTGTTTAGGTAACGACTTGTCAATTGAAACACTTTGTATATTTTTTTCAGGATATTCCTGTTCCCAACTGAATTTTTCTTGTTTAATAATAATTTCCTCTTTTAGAAAATTATCTTCTATAAAACTATCATCTTTTATTGTTTCCCAATTAGCATTTTCTTCTTTAATTTCGGCAATTTTAGTCTCAGGGATAAAGGAAGCTTTATTGAGATATGGACTTTTTATTTGATAACTACTATAGTTATCAATATTCTTAGTTAATAACCTTTTCCTAAACAGATTAATTAATTTTTCTTGTATTAGATCAATATTAAAAACTTTAATTTGTATTTTAGCAGGATGAATATTAACATCTAAATTAGTATTCTCCACTTGTAAATGGACTACTGCAATGGGAAATCTTCCTTTGGGCAAAAGAGTGTGGTAAACCTCATCTAGGGCACTACTAAGTTCATAGCTTTTAATCAATCTGCCATTAACAAAAATAGTCTGTTGATTTCTGGTGTTACGACTAAAGCTTACTGGGGCCAACCAGCCCTCAATAGAAAATTTTTGAAAATCTTCTTTAGTGACATGTAAGAATTTATTTTCAAGTTCTTCACCATATATATTGTTTAATCTTAGTTCAACGCTTTCTAACCCAGCAGTATCATATACAACCCGTTGGTTACTGATTAATTTAAACCTAATCCCGGGATGGCCTAAGGAATATTTAGTTACCAGTTCTGTAATTCTACCAGTTTCGTAACCAATACCTTTAAGAAATTTCCTGCGAGCTGGGGTATTGAAAAAAAGATTTCGCACCTCTATAGAGGTACCCTGGTTCATGGCAATTTCCTCGCTACTTTCCACTATACCGCCCACTATTTTTATCTTCAGGCCAGAAGAGGAACTAGCTTCCTTAGTTGAAAGAATAATACTAGAAACGCTTGCTATGCTGGGTAATGCCTCTCCCCGAAAACCAAAGGTGGTGATATTGAATAAATCTTTGGTATCACTAATTTTACTGGTTGCATGACGCTCAAAGGCTAAAAAAGCATCATCTTTTCCCATACCTACACCATTATCAGTAACTTTGATTAAACTTAAGCCGCCCTCTTTAATTTCCACCTCAATACTATTGGCCTTAGCATCCAAGGAGTTTTCGATTAACTCCTTCACCACTGAATAAGGTCCTTCCACTATCTCTCCAGCTGCTATTTTATTTGCTGTAAATCTGTCTAGTATTTTTATTTTACCCACTTTGCTTCACCTTCTTTTCCAATTATCCCTAGGAAAATCTTTATCTCAGCAATGTTAAAAGCTTTTTATCTTGCCTGTTTTAATTTGTTTTGCAATTCATATAATAATTGAATTGCCTGTAAAGGGGTAACATTCAATAAATCAATCTGAGCTAGTTCTTGTAAAATTGAATTTTCTCGAGTCTTAGTATCGATATCAGAAAAAGTAGGCTCTTCCAATACTTCTGGCTCGCTAATAGTTGGTATAGTTTCCCCCTGGTTCTTTTTAGCATCTTTCTCTAAATAGGCTAAAATATCCTTAGCCCTAATAATAAGGGAGGAAGGTAAACCTGCCAATTTAGCAACCTGAATTCCATAACTTCTATCTGCTCCCCCTGGAACAATCTTGTGTAAAAAAACAATATTATCATTGTTTTCTTTTACCGACACACTATAATTTTTTACTCCCTCAAGGTCCTCTTCCAACTGAGTAAGCTCATGATAGTGGGTAGCAAATAGTGTTTTGGCCTTAATTTCAGAATGGATATATTCCGTTAAGGACCAAGCAATGGAAAGTCCATCAAAAGTACTTGTCCCTCGGCCCACTTCATCAAGAATAATTAAACTGTCAGCTGTGGCATTATTTAAAATATTAGCCACTTCATTCATTTCTACCATAAAAGTACTTTGTCCAGTACTTAAATCATCACTTGCTCCTATTCTAGCAAATATTCTATCTAAAATAGGTAATATTGCTTTTTCTGCAGGTACAAAACTTCCAATCTGCATCAAAATACTGATTAAAGCCACACTTCTACAATAAGTACTTTTCCCTGCCATATTGGGTCCTGTAATGATTAAAAATCTTTGATCACTGGAATTAAGATAAACATCATTTGGAATAAACCACTGACCATTTAAATTTTCCTCAACAACTGGATGTCGCCCTTGGATGATTTTCATATTCCCATCATTGGCTATTTCAGGTTTAATGAAATTTCTATCAACAGCAGCTTCTGCTAAAGAAGTTATACAATCTAATTGTCCTAATATTTTTGCAGAATTTAAAATTCTTTCAAGATGATCCTTTATTTCTTCCCGAATCTGAAGAAAAAGTTGATATTCCAGATCTTTAAGTCTTTCATCAGAACCTACTACTTTAGCTTCCATTTCTTTTAATTCAGGAGTAATGTACCTTTCTGCATTGGCTAAGGTTTGTTTACGAATGTAATCATTGGGAACCAATTGTAAATTACTTTTGGTTACTTCAATGTAGTAGCCAAAGACCTTATTGAAACCTACTTTTAAAGACTTAATACCTGTTTTCTCTTTTTCCTCTTGCTCTAAATCTGCGATCCACTGCTTTCCTTCCCTGGTAATAAGGCGAAGTTCATCCACCTCTTGATTATAATTATCCTTAATCAAGTTTCCCTCCCTTAAAGAAAAGGGTGGATCTAGAAGCAAGGAGTTATCTAGAATATTATAAACATCTTCCAAAGTATCCAAATTTGTAGCAAGGTTTTGCAAGTAATCTGTCTTTCGCTCAATTAGTATTTTCTTGATATCTGGTAACAAGGCCAAAGAGTTTTTTAAAGCTATCAAATCTTTGGCATTGGCATTTTGAAAAGCAATTCTAGCAGCAATTCGTTCCAAGTCATAGATTTCTTTAAGCAGTTGTTGGATGCTTCTTCGCAAATCATAATCAATAATCTCCTCGACAGCATCTAGCCTTTCTTGGATTTGGACTTTATTTTTCAATGGTTGTTGTAGCCACTGTTTTAGCATTCTCCCTCCTAAGGCAGTAGAGGTATAATCTATACAACCTAAAAGGGATGCCTTTTTATCATTGGTGTGTAAAGATTTAGTTAATTCCAAATTTCTTCGAGTAGAAAAATCTAAATGCATCGTATCTTGAACATTATAAATTTTAAGTTTATGCAAGTTTGCTGGTTTAGTCTTTTGGGTGGATATTAGATAATCCAGAATTGCCCCTGCAGCTTGAGTAGCCAAAGGAAAGTCATGACAACCTAGGCTATGTAAAGAATGAATTTGAAAATGTTCTAAGAGCAAATCCTGACTATTATCTAAACGGAAGGCAAAATCCCAGTGTTTATTAACATAAAGCTCATTAATATTATTTAATAAGTTTTCTAAGATATCCACTTGATCTTTTCCTTCGGCAATAATACATTCTGCAGGATTATATCTTAAAACTTCATTGATTAATGTTGATGCATCCTCTATTTCTGTTGCATAATATTCTCCTGTAGAAATATCCACACTAGCTAAGCCGTACCTTTGACCATCAGTAACCACAGCAATTAAATAATTATTAGTATCCTTTAAAAGGTTACCATCCAATAAGGTTCCAGGGGTAATAACCCTAATTACCTCTCTTTTTACTATACCCTTAGCCTCTTTGGGATCTTCGACCTGTTCACAGATAGCTACTTTATATCCTTTTTCAATTAATTTGCTAATATAATTTTCCGCGGAATGATGAGGCACACCGCACATGGGGATTCTTTTTCCTTTACCAGCTTCCCTAGAAGTCAAAGCGATATTTAAAATTTGTGATGCTACAGTAGCATCGGGACCAAACATTTCGTAAAAATCCCCTAACCGATAAAATAAAATACAATCCTGATATTCATCTTTAATTTTCTTATATTGTGCCATCATGGGTGTGTTACCATACATCTCTATTTCCATTCCTCCATTTTATGGATATTTTAAAAGGAGACTATATAGTCTCCTTTATCATTAGCAACCGTCACAACCAGAGCAACCTGTACTAGAGCAGGTACTATCACTTTCATTTAAAGCACTACTGATAATTAAATTTACCGATCTTAAAATTTGTTCAAATTTTTCTTGGGCCTCCATGTAATCAACTATATATTGATTTTGTGACATTTCCTTTTCAATCTTTTCAATTTCCAATTGCTTGTCCTCAGATAAGTCCTGAATTTCTATACCTTCTTGCATTACTTCCATTTGAATTTTTTGATATTCTTCAATTAACTGTCGGGAAGTAGGGTTATTCATCATATTTTCTTCATTTTCTCGTAAAGCTTTTAATTCTTGAGATTGAACTATGGCTGTTGCTAATTCCTTTGCTTTATTAAAAATATCCACAAAAACACCTCCACCTTATTATTCTATAATTCTAGCTATTTTTCCTCTAATTCACCCTTTAAAATCCAAGTTTGTGGTTCAGTTATTTTTACACTAACAATTTTTCCAATTAGCAAATCACTCCCTGGAAAAATTACAGTTTTATTACCATCAGTTTTCCCCGTTAACATATCGGAATTGGTTTTACTAGTACCTTCTACCAAGACCTCTACTACCTTATTTAAATAACTTTCATTAATTTCCTTACTAATATCATTTTGTAAGTCCATAAGTCTTTGAAGTCTAGCTTTCTTTTCTGCCATTGGCACTTGTTCTTTAAATTTGGCGGCTGGAGTACCCGTTCTAGTTGAATAAATAAAAGTAAAAGCACTATCATAGCGAACCTCTGCCATTAAATCTAGAGTTTCCTTAAAATCTTCCTCAGTTTCTCCAGGGAATCCAACTATTATATCGGTAGTTATGGTAGCATCTTGATTATGTTCTCTTATTTTAGTAATTAAATTTAAATATTGTTCTCTCGTATATCCCCGATTCATCTTCTCTAAAATCCTATTACTACCAGCTTGAACTGGTAAATGAAAATGTTTAGATACCTTATCTGATTGGGCAATAGTTTTTATTAATTTATCAGTAAAATCCCTAGGATGGGAGGTCATATAACGAATCCGTTTTAAACCCTGAATCTTATCTATTTCTCTTAAGAGATCAGCAAAGTCAAAGGTTCGATCCTGAAAATCCTTGCCATAGGAATTGACATTTTGCCCTAAAAGCATTATTTCAACAACACCATCATTGACTAATTCCTCTATCTCTTTAACTATATGCTCAGGATTTCTACTTCTTTCTCTTCCCCTTACATAGGGCACAATACAATAGGTACAGAAATTATTACAGCCATACATTATATTTACTAGGGCTTTATATGGATTTTCCCTCTCTGCAGGCAAATCCTCTCTTATTGCCCCCTCCGTATCCCAAACAGAAATTTGCGGGGTACGAGAGGCTAGAATATTTTCTATTAAATCTGGTAGTTCATGAGTATTATGGGTGCCAAACAATAAGTCGACATGAGGTAGAGACTTGCGAATTTTTTTAGCCATACCCTTTTGTTGAACCATGCAACCACAAACTCCAATTATTAAATCTGGATTTTGGGATTTTAAATCTCGTAATTCTCCGATATAACTAAATACCTTATTTTCGGCTTTTTCTCGAACACAACAGGTATTAAATAATATTAAATCTGCTTCCTCTATTTTAGAAGCAGCTACATATCCCATTTTTCTGAGTATACCTGCTAAAACCTCGGAATCCTTTTCATTCATTTGGCAGCCAAAAGTTGTTATGTAGTACTTTTTGGCATTATCGGTCATACTATAGCATCCTTTCTAAAAGCAATCTTATCAATCAATAGTTGTATTATACCCTAAAATCAATGTTCATTCAGTTATTTAACCTATTTTAAAAAATCAAAGACATCAAATCTGTTTTTTAGCTTTGCATTAACATCATCTAATACTCGATAATTATTTTCAACTATTGCTTTGGCAATTGCTTCATGTAATTGGTCCTTATCAAAAGTTTCGCCTGGATTATACTTATCTAATAACTTAATTATCTCGTTTTTAGTTAAACCTACCATGTAAAACCCTCCTAAGATTCGAATAAAGAATATATGCTTATTATAACAAAATCTTCTTAGCCATACTAAGGTTGATTTTGTTGATTTTATTGATATTCATCAAAGCTTTCCTATCATATTGCAAGAAATAATAAGAAAGGCACAATCTCTGTGCCTCTCATTATCCTACATTAAGTTGAGTACTTTCATTGTTTGGTAATAAAGCCAGTTTAGAATTGAGAACTTTTATATTTTTAACTTGAGGATCTTGGGTGCCTTGCAATATAGCTTCTTCCTTATGAAGTAATTGAATATAATCTACAATTTCCTTGGTAATCCTTTCCCCAGGACAAATTATTGGTATCCCAGGGGGATAGGCCATAATCATCTCTGCACTTATTTCACCTTCGGCCTCTGCTAAAGAGATTAAATGACTTTCTCCATAAAAGGCGTCCTTAGGCAATACCTGTTGCTCGGGTAAATGAGGTATGGGAGTTGAAACTCTTACTATTTTTTGTATATCTCTACTTTGCGCAATTTCTTTTAAAGCCTTAATTAAGGTATTTAGAGTTTCTTCATTATCGCCGATAGTAATCATGGTAATTATATTATATAAATCTGAAAGTTCAACTTGAATCTTATATTTGCTTCTCAAAATTCTTTCCACTTCATAGCCAGAAAATCCAAGATCTCTAACATTTATTACTAATTTAATAGGATCTAAGTCGTATTTACCATTGTTATCAAGAATATCTCGATCTACCACATACAGCCCTTCAACCTTTTTTAATTCCTCTTTGGCCTTGGTGGCTAAACGAAGAGCATGATTTATTTTTTCTTTGCCATTAAGAGCAAAATCCCTTCTTGCCAAGTCTAAGGAGGCTAGGAGGATATAAGATGAACTAGTAGTTTGAGTTAAATTTAATACTGCCTTTACATATTTAGAAGAAACTAAACTTCCTTTATGCAATAATATGGAGCTTTGGGTTAAAGAGCCTATTAGCTTATGAGTACTTGAAGCTACCAGGTCTGCACCAGCTTCCATTCCTGATAGAGGTAATTCTTCATGAAAGGCAAAATGGGCACCATGAGCTTCGTCAACTAGAACTGGTACATTATAACCATGGGCAATATTAACAATTTCCTGTAAATTTGAAGTAATCCCATAGTAAGTTGAATTTATAATCAATAAACCTTTGGCATCGGGATGTAATTCCAAAATCTCCCTAACCTTTTCAACAGTAACTCCCATGGCAACACCCAAGAGAGGGTCTATTTCAGGTTCAATATAAATAGGATGAGCTCCACTTAAAATGATCCCACCAATTGCGGATTTATGAGCATTACGAGGTAATATTATTTTATCGCCAGGTTGGCAAACACTCATAATCATAGCTTGAATTCCAGAAGTGGTTCCATTGACTAAAAAGAAAGCATTGTCTGCTTTATAAAGAGCCGCTGCTAATTTTTCGGCTTCTTTAATAACACCTTGGGGGTTACAAATATTATCTAAATCTTCCATACTGGTTAAATCCATCTGAACCGTACTTTCCCCAAAAATCTTTAGCAATTCACTATTACCTCTACCCTGTTTGTGCGCAGGAACATGAAAAGGTATTATTTTGTCGTTAATATAATCCCGCAAAGCATCATACAATGGGGTTTTATCTTGGTTTAGCGGCTGCATTATATCCACCTCCTAATTCAACAATGATAATATTAGAACATAATTTTTTCTAGATTACAATAATATTTTTAGTTAGTAATTTTGTATAGCAGTAGCTAGGAAACTTGAACTATATCACAAAGTATACTTGTCTTACCTAAGACTTATTATCATTTTAGGCAAAATAAAAAGCAGAAAAATATCTGCTTTTTTATTGACACTGTTTTAATCAAAAACATGTTTTTTTTATTAATTAGCCCCCTTTAGTTTTTGAGCACCTTGAATATTCACATAATAATTGTCTTTATAAATTAACTCCGAAACTGGTATAATCTGATATCCCTTTTCAAAGGCGAATTTAATTATGTCTTCTAAAGCATCAGCTGTATAGGTTCCATTATTATGAAATAATACTATGGCTCCTGGATGGATCCCATTAGTTACTCTATTAACTATGTCTTGTTTAGTCATATTTTCTTTCCAATCCAAAGAGTCTACACTCCACTGTATAGGTATATACCCGGCATCTTGGATAACCTTTATTACTTTATTATTGTATTCCCCAAAAGGTGGTCTAAAGAGTTTAGCATCATAATCTGTAATTTCCTTAATCATCCTAGCATTCCCTTGTAATTCTTCTAGAATTTGAGCTTCACTAAGACTATTGAGATGAGGGTGAGTTACGCTATGCATTGCAATTTCATGACCCTTTTCTCTAATTGTTTTAGCAACATCAGGATATTCCTTTAGCCAGATATTAGTAAGAAAAAATGTAGTCTTTATGTTGTTTTGTTCTAAGATTTCTAAAATTTTTGGTGTGTATTCAGCTCCCCAGGTGGCATCAAAGCTTATTGCTATTTTCTTTTCTTGGGTATCAACATAATAAATAGGTTTTAATTTTGTGTTGGAAACAAGCACATTAACAGCTTCACTGGCAGTACCAAAGAAAGATGTTTGAAAAACTCCAAAACACAATAAAACCACCGTTAACCCCAAGAGGATTTGCGATAGACTCCTTTTGGAGATTACAAAAACCTTTGCCATTATTTTTCATCCTCTCCAATTAATTATAATAATAAAATATATTCAGTATAATAATAAGAAATGCGCGCATTTCCTTAAATGCGCGCATTTCAATGTTATTCCTTACCACTTGGTTATAATTGAACTGTGTATTTTATACTCGATAATTGGGTGCTTCATTAGTAATATAAATATCATGGGGGTGACTTTCAGTAAGCCCTGAACTAGTTTGGATTATAAATTGAGCCTTTTTCATGGTTTCAATATTAGGAGCCCCACAATAGCCCATACCTGCTCTAATGCCACCTACCAATTGAAAAATGGTTTCTGCTAAAGCTCCTTTAAAGGGGACTCTACCCTCAACTCCTTCTGGAACAAGCTTTTGGTTGCTTTCTTGGAAATATCGATCTGAACTACCAGCTTTCATTGCCCCTAAGGAACCCATGCCTCTATATACCTTATAACTCCGACCTTGATAAATCTCTATTTCTCCAGGACTTTCCTCTGTGCCGGCAAATAAACTTCCTATCATTATAACATCTGCCCCTGCAGCTATAGCCTTCGGGATATCCCCAGAATATTTAATACCACCGTCAGCAATGACAGGAATATTATATTCTTTGGCTACCTGATAGCAATCATAAATTGCCGTTACTTGTGGTACACCAATCCCTGCAACTACCCGAGTGGTACATATGGAGCCTGGTCCAATACCTACCTTAATGGCATCTGCTCCAGCTTCAATCAAATCTTTAGCAGCTTCCCCTGTTGCAATATTACCAGCTATTAATTGTAAGTCAGGGTATTTACTCTTAATATTCTTTACAGCATCTAATACCCCTTGGGAATGGCCATGAGCTGTATCTACTACAATTACATCTACTTTAGCTTTTATGAGAGCTTCTACCCTGTGCATAGTATCTCCACTTATTCCAACAGCAGCTCCAACTAAAAGTCGACCATTTTCGTCTTTGGCAGAATTAGGGTACTGAGAAGCTTTTTCAATATCTTTAATAGTGATTAAGCCTTTTAAATTAAAGTTTTCATCAACCAAAGGTAATTTTTCAATCTTATGTTTTTGGAGAATCTTTTTCGCCTCATCTAAAGTTGTACCAATAGGTGCGGTTATTAAATTATCCTTAGTCATGCCATCTTCAATATTTTTTGTAAAATTTGTTTCAAAGCGAAGATCCCTATTGGTAATAATCCCCACAAGTTTACCATCTACAGTAATAGGGACACCAGAAATATGATAACGAGCCATAATTTCTAAAGCATCGGAAATCTTATCCTTGGGACCAAGAAAAATAGGATCGGTAATTACTCCATGTTCCGATCTTTTTACCTTATCCACTTCACTGGCCTGCTCTTCTATAGACATATTTTTATGAATTATTCCTATTCCACCTTCACGGGCAATTGCTCTAGCTAAGGTAGAGGTAGTGACTGTATCCATTCCGGCACTCATTAGAGGAATATTTAATTTAATTTTATTAGTTAATTTAGTGGTTAAATCGACATCCTTTGGTAATACTTGGGACTTTGCAGGTAACAATAGTAAATCATCAAAGGTATATCCCTTTTTAGTAAACTTATTCTCCATTTTTAATCCTCCCGACATAAATTTTTTTAAAAAACATTATAACATAGATTAATAGATTATAACATTATAAAAACTCAAGTTTATTTTTAATCCTGATCTTTAAGATTATAATCCTCCAATACATTAGAAGGAATTTGCTTTAAAAACCAGTTAATCAAAAAGAGAAAGATAAAAAAATCATCTATATGACCTATAATAGGAAAATCGGGAATTAAATCATAAGGAATTAAAAAATAAAGTAGTGATGTACCTATAAATATAGCTTTATTTTTAAAAGCCACTCTTTTATCCTGCAATAGTTTCCAAACCATAGGGATTGATTTCATCATTCTTTTGAATTTGACAATCCTTTTTGAGGGAAACCGTTTTTTTACCATTTTTAACACACATCCAAATGATAAGTATCATTAAATGATGTTACTATACCCTTTTTATCGTAAAATTCAATAATACTTATGGCTGAGTTACTCTGTTTAATCTGCCACATGTTTTTCAAATCCATACCTAAGACCTTACATAAAATAGTGGAAATTGTACCCCCATGAGCAACTACTAAAACCGTTTCTTGATCATGCTTTGCCAAAATATCATTTATAACCCTAAAGGCCCTATCTCTTAATTCACTAAAGGTCTCCCCATCAGGTATTTTTAGTTTTTCTGGATCTTCTATCCACTGTTGAAGCAATTGTGGATCTTCCTTCTCTATTTCTTGATAGGTTTTTCCTTCCCAATGGCCAAAATTAATTTCTCTTAAGTCTTTACTATAATTTATAGCTAGATTATGTTTGGAACCTATAATTTCAGCAGTTTGGCGAGCCCGCATTAAGTCACTAGAATAAATGGCAACAATATTTTCCTTAGCTAACCTTTGAGCTGTCTTTTGGGCTTGAATGATACCAACAGTACTCAAGGGTATATCGGTATGCCCTTGATATTTACCCAGGTTATTCCAAATTGTTTGACCATGTCTGACAAAAATTATTCTAGTCATTTTATATTCCCCTAATACATTTTTTTAATGAATGAATTAACATTAAATTTTCTTTCCTAGTTTTAATCGCCACTCTAATATAATTTTCCCCTAAAAGTGGATAAGTGTTTAAATTACGAACTAAGAAGCCATCCCTAGCTAGTAGATCACAAACTTCACTAGAATTATTAGGCTCTAAGAGCTTAATAAAGATATAATTGGCTTTTGGTTCATAGGGAATTAAACCTTTAATTTGTTGTAACTCTGTATAGAAAAACTTTTTTTCATTTTCAAAGTAATCTAGGGTTTTCTCAATAAATTCCTTATCTTCTAAAGCTACTTTCCCAGCTAATTGAGCAAAAATATTTACATTCCAAGGATCCCGTCCTAATTCGAATTGTTCTATCAATTTGGGATTGGCAATCATAGCTCCTAATCTTAAACCGGGTATAGCAAAAAATTTAGTCAAGGAATAAAGAATTATTAACCTAGGATATTCCTTGATTTTTTCTATAAAAGATACTTCCTTCCGTTCTTTAATGAAATCTAAAAAAGATTCGTCAATTACAAGATAAGCTTCAGTATCATTAGTGGCTTGTAAAATGTGATTTAATAACTTTACATCATATAATTGTCCAGTTGGATTATTAGGATTACAAATAAAGAGTATATCCCCTTTAGCTAGACCTTCTAACTGGTCTATGGTGAATTTATTAAATTTTTCACCCTGTAGTGGTACTTGTATAATATTAGCTCCAGCTGCTCTAGAAGCTATTTCATATTCTGAAAAAGTGGGCACTGGCAACCAAGCAGTTTTCGGTCTTAAATTATTTACTATTAAAAAAATAAGCTCTGATGCTCCATTACCCAAAATTAAACTATTAATATCCACATTAAGATAATAGGCCAAAGCTTTTTTTATTTCTAAATTTCTACTATCAGGATATTGAGTTATTTTTTCCAGATTATCTTTTATAACTTCAAAAACTCCCTCTGGTGGTCCTAAAGGATTTATATTAGCACTAAAATCAATAAATTTTTCTACAGGAATTTTGTATTTTTCACTAGCCTCTTTTAAGTTGCCGCCATGTTTTCTGATTTGAACCATAGAGTTTCCTCCTCTAATTCCCTTGCTATTCCGCCATTTATCAAAGTATATTCCCCTAAATATTTTAGAGAGGGGTATTTCTTTTGGATTTTACCTATTATATCTTTTGGATTTAACTTATTTTTTTCTAATAAAATCCCAAATATAGTCCCACTATGAGCAACATTTATGCCTAAAGCTCCCAAATTAATAACTAAATCTGCAATATCTTCTAAATGGGGCTTATATAAAATAGATTGATTTAGTAAGGAGCTTATAGTAGCACCTTCCCCAACTAAGGCAGGGTTTTTATCCATTAAGCCCTTTCTAATCAGCTCATATGCATGTTTAATTTGTTTTTCATTGCTTTGATTTTTTTCTCCTAAATCTTTCCTTTGATTGAAGGCAATGGTATCTACAGTACCACCAAAATCAAAGATTAAGATGTCTATGGGAATAGCATCGCCTATTTTTTGATAATAGTTTCCTTTAACATGATCAAAAGCAACTATTCCAGGATAAAAAAGCCCATCAGTAGGTTCTATACTTAGGGCTATTTTGGCTATTTCTTCATAACTAATCTTATAATTTAAAACATGAGCCGTTGCCACACAAGCGGCTGTAATATCCGCCGTACTACTAGCCAGACCTTTACCTATTGGTATTTCACTATTGACTGTAATTGTAGCTCCTTGCCTTTTCCCCAGTATATGGGACATGGTTGAATTAACAGCTTTAATTACCTTTTTCCTTTTGGGATCATTAATGGTAATAAAATCTTGCTTATTTAATTCAACAGTAACATAAGAAAATATATTTATAGGACAAGTAATAAGAAAATTAATGTTATTAATTGTACCTTGAACTAATTCTCCACATGCTCCTGGAGCCCGGAAAGTACTTTTCATGTTAAACACCTCATTGGATATTAGATCTAAAGAACTAGTAAGCAGATTAAAAGGAAAATAACTTCGGTAATTTCATTTATTGCTCCATATGTATCCCCTGTATGGCCCTGTAGCTTTTTATTGATTAAAAGCATTGGCGTTAAGGCTACCAATAATGTTATTACAAAAATTATTAAAAATACATTAGGCAAGAAAATAAAAGATAATAAAAAAATCAAACCAGTTATTAAATACCATTGGACTTTATCTGTCTCTTCCCAAAAAATCTTTCCTAAACCTTCAGGTTTAGCATAAGGAAAGAAAGCTAAACAAAAAACCATGGCCCATCTGCCTAACACGGGCATTAATAATAAAATAAAAAGAATATAACTTGATGATAAAGAAACTAGTAAAGAAAACTTTAATAAAACTAAACATAATAAGGCTGTAACTCCATGGGCCCCAACCCTACTATCTTTCATAATTTCAAAAACCCGTTCCCTAGGTCTAGCCGATAATATCCCATCCATTGTATCAATAAAACCATCAAAATGTATACCACCGGTAATTATTATTTCTAAAATTAAGATTAAAGCCCCTAATACCAATGGTGGGAAAAACCAATTTGCAAAATAATATGCCAAAGCAAGAATTGTCCCTATGACAAGTCCAACTAAGGGAAAAAATCTACTAGAACGACCAAAATCTTTATTATCCATTTCTATTGTGATGAATAAAGGAATCCTAGTCATAAATTGTAAGGCAATAATAAATCCTTTCATAACTTCACCCTAAATAAGAATATAGTAAAAATTTAAAAGCCTAAAAAATTTATTAGAGTCAAAATTAAAGCCCAGAAAAAGCTGGCTGCAAGCATGATTGTTATGGTATTGGGTATCATGATATGATTTAGCTCATTAATAGGCTCTCCCATGTAAGGTCGAACTGATTTTTTACCTTGATAATAATTAATTCCACCTAGCTGGATTCTTAAAGCGCCACTTACAGCACTTTCACTATACCCACTATTGGGACTAGGATGGTTTTTGCTATCCCTTAAAAATATTTTTAAAGCCTCTCGTCCTGAAAATTGGGGTAATAATAGAGCTACCAAAACAATGGCTAATCCAGTTAGCCTTGCTGGTATAAAATTAAACACATCATCCGTTCTTGCTGCTATTCTACCAAAATATAAATACTTATCATTTTTATACCCTAACATAGAATCCATAGTATTAACAGCCCTATAAGTCATGGCCAAGGGTGCACCCCCAATAAAAGCATAAAATAGAGGACTGGTTACTCCATCAACAATATTTTCAGCAATTGTTTCCACTGTGGCTCGGCTAAGCTCTTTTTCATCCAGATTGTCCGTATCTCGGCCCACAATATAGCCCACCTTTTTCCTAGCCTCAGGGAGGTTTTTTTCTTTCAATAATTTTTGAATTTCTAAACCTACATCCTTTAATCCTTTAGCAGAGATTGTTGTTGAAATCAGCCAAATACTTGCTAACCAGCTTAACCAGGGATGGATAGTATTTAGAAAGTAAATAAGGCTATAGGTAAAACCATAGGTTGCTAAGAGAATTAATAGTACCACTAAACCACCGGAAAATAGCTTATACCTATTTGATTGGTCACTACGATAAAAAAAACCATCTAGCTTAGAAATTAATTTACCTATAATAATTACAGGATGGGGTATCCTTGGAGGATCCCCCACAATTAAATCAACTATATAGGCTAATAATATTGTAAAGTTACTCATCTTTTAATCCCATCACCTTATAAAGTAATGGTAAATTAATATTTTCCCTTACGACCTGAGCTAATTTATTATAAGCTTCTTCTTTGAGAAGAGTTGTATTTACGGTAGGCATATCAAGAGGTTCCCAACCCTTGGCTTCTCTTAAATTATTAAGAACCTGTCTGCGGAAAACATCATTATCAAAAATACCATGCAAATGTGTCCCAAAAACCTGACCTGACTGACCAATAGCTCCGTCTAAAAAGTTTATTTCTTGATCAGAGCGTTCTGTTAAAAGGAAAGGAGAATTGCCCTCTTCTCCGATTAGGGTTGTCCTTCCTGTATGTATTTCATAACCTTCCAATTGCATATTCTGACAATTCTTTAAAATACCATCATTGACTATGACTTTGCCCTTTACTTGAGTGGTAATTTCTTTAGCATCAATTACAGTTTCTGTGTTTAATAGTCCTAAACCTTGATATTCTACTAAGTCTTTATTTTTTTCTGACACAATAATTTTTGACCCTAAAACTTGGAAACCACTGCTTATTCCAATAATAGGTATCTTATTTATGTTAGAGGCATCTCTAATTTCCTGAATCAAACCGGATTTCTCCAGATATTCTAGGTCTTGAAGGGTATTTTTACTGCCAGGAATAATTATTAAATCAGGGTTGCCTAGAACATCTCCTTTTTTAACAAATCTAAGGTCAACATCGGTTTCGCCAGTTAAAGCATCAAAATCCGTAAAGTTAGAAATATAGGGTAAATGAATAACAGCTATATCCAGTTTATCCTGGCTAGTGGAGACCGTGTTAAGATTTTCTGTAGCTATAGAATCCTCTTCTGGTATTCTAAAACCTTGGAAATAAGGCATTACCCCTACCACTGGTTTGCCTGTTTTAGCTTCTAAAAAGTCTAGAGCAGGCTTTAAGAGATTTATGTCTCCCCGGAATTTATTGATAATTATTCCTTTAACCAGATCCCTCTCCTCTTGGTCCAATAGCTCTAAAGTACCCACTACTGAGGCTAGGGCCCCTCCTCTATCAATATCAGCAATTAATAATACAGGTGCTCCTATTTCCTTAGCAACCCTCATATTAACTACATCATTTTCTTTCAAATTAACCTCTGCAGGACTTCCTGCTCCTTCGATTACAAGGACTTGATAATTATCAGCCAATTTATATAAACTATCTTTAATAACTTGCCAAGCTTTATCTTTATATTGGACATGATAATCTTTTGCAGAAAGATTACCCATGGGTTTACCCAAAACTATAACTTGGGAAGCAGAGTCCTGGGTAGGTTTTAACAATACAGGATTCATTAAAACATCTGGCTGTATTTTACAAGCCTCAGCTTGAATAGCTTGAGCTCCCCCCATTTCTCCTCCATCAACTGTTACATAGGAATTTAACGCCATATTTTGTCCTTTAAAGGGCGCTACACTATAACCATCCTGAAAAAAAATTCTACATAAAGCAGTCGTTAAAACACTTTTTCCTACATGAGATCCAGTTCCCTGAAGCATTATTGTTTTAGCCATTATATCCTACCTTTCATTTGCTAGATATCTAATTGAAAGTTTCCTTTTAAATTAGATTTTTTAGAACTTACCAGTACGGGCTGAAAGCCCTACTGTTAGAGATCACTTTATCTGAACTGGCAAACCAGCCCAAACAACAAAAACTTTTTCAGCTTTCTCTGCCAGTAGTTGATTACACTTCCCATTAATATCCCTATAGGCTCTACTAATTGTATCTGGAGGAACCAAACCAAGGCCTACTTCGCTAGAGACAACTACCAAAGTGCATTCTTCATCCTCTACTACACAGTCAATTATTTTTTTTATTTCATTTAACACAAATTCCTCTTTTTCCAGTAGTATTTCATTGTTAACTCTTTCAAAATCTAAATCTTTTAGTAGCAAATTAGTGACCAACATAGTTATACAATCTAAAAGAATAACATTATGTTTATTCTTAATATTGTTAATAATAGTAGGAATCTCGAAGGCCTCTTCATAGGTTGTCCAATTACCAGGCCTTCTTTGCCTATGAAGGTTAATCCTTTCCTCCATTTCTTGGTCCAAGGATTGGGCTGTTGCTAAATAAGCTACATTATCCGCTAGCTTGTCTACAAGTTTCTCTGCGAAAGCACTTTTCCCGCTCCTAGTGCCTCCCATTACTAGAATTAAAGACATTCTGAAGCCCCCTAACTTTTCTGTTCTACCTTTGTTTCAAGCTCAATTAATTTTCTATTCTTTTGCCAGAGCCACTGGGCATATTTACTGTTGTTCTTTTGCAATCTTTTATTTTCATTTTCTAATTTTGCGAGATAAAATCTTTTTTCCTTTTCAATTTTTTCTATTAAATTCATTAAGACCCTTCTACTAATTCTTAAATGTTCTACCTGTTCCTCTAGGTCTTTTATTCTATTTATCAAAAACTCTTTGCTCATTTTTTCATACATCATTTTTTGCCCCCAAAGAATACTTAATTTAGACATTATTACCATATAGTATATTCTAGGTGGCTTTATTATATTCTGAGTGGCAAAAATTGAACAATTGTATAAAAAAACCTTTAGCAATCTCGCTAAAGGACTTTTTGGTGCGATATTTTATGTCCCTTATTATCTTAACAATTTGTTAATTTCAGGTCAAGTAAAGGTAATAAGTGAGAGCTCCTTTTTCTTTCTTTTTAATTTCTCTATATATTTATAATCTAATTTGATTATACCTAAGGCAGTATCTTCCTTATTATGACCATGCCAATCGGAACCTCCCGTGATTAAAAGGTCATATTCTTTAGCTAGTTGATAATATTTGTTTGTTAACAACTCATTATGCTCTGGATGCCACACTTCAATACCCAATAAACCCGCTTTCACCAATTTATAAATAAGATCTTCATCGTTATTTATGCCTGGGTGCGCAATTACAGGTATACCAGAGATGCCCTTAATTAATTCAATGGCCTCAAAAGGATTTATTTTGTACCTTGGAACATAACCCGGACAGCCTGGACTTAATAATTTAATAAAGGCTTCCTTAATAGATTTTACATAGTTTTTTTCTAGCAAAGCTTTTGCTACATGGGGTCTGCCAATAGCACCTTCCCCTGCAATTTCCTGGACTTTATCCAGGGAAATATTATAGCCTAAGTCATTCAACCTTTTAACCATCTTCTTAATCCGTTCTTTACGAGAATCTTTCATTTCAGTTAACTTTTCTAAAAAATCTCTATCGGCCTTTTCTAGAAAATATCCTAAAATATGAATTTCTTTCCCTTCCCAAACGGTACTTATCTCAATACCACTGATAAATTCTATGCCTAGTTTCTGACAGGCTTCTCGCGCTTCCTCTATCCCACTTAAAGTATCATGATCAGTGATACTAATGGCGCTAAAACCTTGTTTATAAGCTGCTTTAACTACCTCTTGTGGACTATATTCACCATCAGAAGCATTGGTATGGAGATGTAGATCAGCATACTTTGCCATTTTTATAACACCCTTTTTAACAACCCTATAATATTATTACCCATAATCTTTGCGATTTCCTCTGATGAGAATCCTTTATTCTCTAAGGTATCGATTAATCTAGGTAAATATTCTATATTCTCTAACCCTGTTGGAACTGTTTCAATGCCATCAAAATCACTACCTAGACCTACATGTTCAACGCCCATTATTTCACTAGCATAGGTTATATGGTTAACAACATCCTCTATGGTCGCCTCATCAGTAAGGTTTAAAAAAGGAGGGTAAAAATTGATAGCTAATACCCCACCCATTTCTGCTAACGCTTTCATCTGTTCATTAGATAAATTTCTTTTATGATCACTCAAGGCTTTACAACAAGAGTGAGAGGCAATAACAGGTTGTTCTGTATATTTTAAAACATCCCAAAAGCTTTTTTCGGATAAATGGGATACATCAATAAGCATGCCCAATCTATTCATTTCTCTTACAACTTCTTGGCCAAACTTAGATAATCCTTGTCCGAAAGGTTCTTCTCCACAACCATCGGCAATTTCATTTCGATAATTCCAGGTTAAGGTCATACTTCTGATGCCTAAATTAAAAAAACATCTTAATACTCCTAGGCTACCACAGATAGCCTCCCCACCTTCAATGGCCAACAAAATTTTTGGTTTGTTGGAAACAAACTCATTTAAATCATTTTTATTTAATACCAGATCAATATAATCCACTTTATTTATTTCATTTTTTATTAGGTCTATTAACTCCAGGGTACGCATTAAAACCCCATGGGGTCTGTAATGCTGTTCAATAAAAAGGGCCATAAACTGTAAAGCTATCTGCCCCTTCATCATCCGTGGAAAGTCTAAATGACCAGTATTTGTTTCTTCAGCTAGGCTTCGTTTTCCGCTAGCAACATCTAAAATCGAATCACAATGACTATCAGCAATTAGATACCTCACCTTTTTCCTCCCTTTACAAGCTTGAAAGTAAATTAAAGCCTGTTTATTCTTAAATAAGAATAAACAGGCATAATTATAATATTACAATTATTTATTATCTGGGTTCTATTATTAATTTTATTGCCGTTCTTTCTTCACCATCGATTATAATATCAGTAAAAGCAGGAATACATATTAAATCAATCCCGCTTGGTGCTACAAAACCTCTGGCAATTGCTACCGCTTTAACAGCTTGGTTAAGTGCACCTGCACCTATTGCTTGAATCTCCGCACAACCCCGTTCCCTGATAACCCCTGCTAATGCTCCTGCAACAGAATTTGGACTAGATTTTGCTGAAACTTTCAATACTTCCATCAAAATGTTACCTCCTCTAATTCGAAATGGAAAATTTAAGTGCTTTGATACTTATCTATTCTACATTTTAAAAAAAATTCCTTTTTTATAAACTAATTATAGCTATATTTTAATTTTGAATTAATAATATTCTTGAATTCTAGTAATATTTATGGCTTTTCCTGAAGATGGATCTATTTTTAGCACAACTCCATTAAATTGGCCTATACCAGTAGCCACTTCAAATCTTATAGGCATTTGGGTTAAAAACTTTTTAATTACAAGTTCCTTTTTTACCCCTAATACCGAATCCCTAGGTCCAGTCATTCCCACATCAGTGATATAGGCAGTACCTTTCGGCAATATCCTTTCATCTGCTGTTTGAATATGGGTGTGAGTCCCTAAAACACCTGTCACTTTTCCATCTAAATAATAACCCATGGCAACTTTTTCAGAGGTAGCTTCTCCATGAAAATCTACAATAATTAAGGGAGTAATTTCTTTAATTTCTTTAATTAATTTATCAACTATTAAAAAGGGAGATTGCAGTGAATGTAAAAAAACTACACCTGCTAAATTAATTACCCCTATTTGGATACCTTTTTCAAGCTCATAGATAATATATCCTTTTCCTGGAGTACCAGGTGGATAATTAGCAGGCCTTATTAAACGAGGCTCACTATCTATAAAATTGATAATTTCTTTTTTGTCCCAAACATGGTTTCCCATAGTTATAACTTGAATGTCAAAACTAAACAATTCATCAGCAATTTCATAGGTAATACCATTACCATCTGCTGCATTTTCACCATTAGCAATCACAAAATCAACATCATATTTTTCAATTAAAGCAGGTAAAAGTTCCTTGACAACTTTTACTCCAGTATTACCTACTATATCACCAATCATTAGCACATTAATCATTTCTGCCTCCGTCTAAAGTTCCCAAATCAATTTATGTATTAATATTATTATATCCATTGAGATTAAGAAAAGCGACCTTATGAACAAGGTCGCTAGCTTTCCAATGTTTTTTATTTCGCATAATCAACAGAGCGATTTTCCCTAATAACAACAACCTTAATTTGTCCAGGATAATCCAGCTCATTTTCGATACGTTTTACGATATCTCTTGAAACCTTAACCAAACTCAAATCATCTACCTTTTCAGGCTTAACAATTATTCTAATTTCTCTTCCAGCCTGAACAGCAAAAGACTTATCCACTCCATCAAAGGAATTAGCTATTTCCTCTAGTTTAGCTAAACGTTTCAAATATACCTCTAAGGTTTCTCTCCTTGCCCCTGGTCTAGCAGCAGAAACAGCATCAGCCGCTGCCACTAAAACTGCTTCTACAGTCATAGGATCTACATCCCCATGATGGGCTTCAATAGCATTAATAACTTCACGGCTTTCTTTATATTTTTTAGCCAAATCAGCACCTATTGTGACATGGGGGCCTTCTACTTCATGGTCCACTGCTTTACCAATATCATGGAGCAAACCAGCCCGTTTGGCTAAATTAACATCTAATCCTAATTCAGAGGCCATCACCCCTGCTAAATGAGCAACTTCAATAGAGTGTTTAAGAACATTTTGACCATAACTTGTCCTAAATTTCAACCGGCCTAACAATTTAATAATTTCTGGGTGTAAGCCATGGACACCAGTATCGAAGGTAGCTTGTTCTCCCTCTTCCCGTATCTTCTGTTCTACTTCTTTTTGGGCTTTTTCAACCATTTCCTCAATGCGAGCTGGATGAATTCTACCATCTAAAATTAGCTTTTCTAAGGCAACTCTGGCAACTTCCCTTCTTATCGGGTCAAAGCCAGATAAAATAACAGCTTCGGGTGTATCATCAATAATCAGGTCAATTCCAGTCATAGTTTCTAAAGTCCTGATATTGCGACCTTCTCTACCAATTATTCTACCTTTCATTTCATCGTTAGGCAAAGCTACAACAGATACAGTGGTTTCAGCCACATGATCAGCAGCACAACGCTGAAT
>JAAZJU010000062.1 GCA_012800195.1 Clostridia bacterium | reverse complement strand
TGATTGAAGTAGGACAGGAATCCATACACCAGCTGTTAGAGTCAGAAGCAAAGAAATGCTTATAATTAAAATTTTTATGATTTTACTTTGGCTGTTTTTTTTCATTAGAATTTTCCGCCGCTGCCGCTAGAAACACAAATAGGCGATACTAAAGCAAGCATAATAAGTACCCCCTCCCTTAGTCCTCTGCACCTAGGACCTTTATACTGTGTTTTACCATATTTTAATATGTTGTTCTGCAAAATTTTCCAATTTGCCCTTATAAAAAACCGACATAAAACGACAATATACCGCAAAAATGCTAGATAAATGAAAAACTACCTTTAAGAGGTAGTTTGAGAAGTTCACTTTTCTATTGATTTCTCTGTAAATTTAATCTTTGATAAATAATCAGCTATAGTACTAAACTCTATTAATAGATTTTCGAATTCTTTAAATGTGATGTCTGCTTCTTTACATGCAAGCCCTTCATTAGTTAACCAAAAGCCTTGGTGCAACAAAATTATCTAAAGCATAGTTTGATAGTTTCATATTCATCTTTTTCCCCCTGTGATTTGGACAAATCTGGGTACCTTTAGGGCCGACCTAACCCCTACAGCCTTTAACACCTGGATTAAGAGAAGTGCAACTACCGGCTCTTTCAAGGAAAAAGATAATAAGAATGAAGAGGAAAATGAACTAATAAAGCTTAGAAAAGAAAACCAAAGATTAAAGATGGAAAATGTATTTTAAAGCAAGCGGCGCTGATCTTAGGACGAAAGTAAATGTGATTAAAAGCAATGCCCACAAATACTCTGTATCAGCAATGTGCCTCATCCTACAAGTCCCAAGAAGCACCTACTATTATGAGTCTAAAACCAAAGAAACAACAGATGAAATAACCCCTAGAGTTATTGAAATATTTAAAGCCAGTAGAAATAATTATGGCACTAGAAAAATAAAGGTAGAACTCAAAAAATTAGGTTATATAGTCTCAAGTAGAAAAATAGGCAAAATAATGAAACAAAATGGCTTAGTATCAAACTATACAGTGGCGCAGTATAAACCCCATGTAACTAAATGTAATGAAGAAAAAATCGCAAATGAATTAAATAGAGAATTTAATAATAAACAACCATATGCAGCAGTAGTGAGTGATTTAACCTATGTCAGAGTAGGTAATAAATGGAGCTATGTATGTCTATTAGTTGACCTCTTTAACAGAGAAATAATAGGTTATAGCACTGGTGCTAATAAAGACGCTAAGCTTGTTTATAGAGCTTTTGCGGGTGTAAAAACCAGGTTGGATGCTATTACTCTATTTCATACAGATAGAGGCAATGAATTTAAAAATAAAATAATAGATGAAGTGTTAGACACGTTTAAAATAAGACGTTCTCTGAGTATGAAGGGTTGTCCCTACGATAATGCTGTAGCAGAAGCAACCTTCAAAATCTTCAAAACTGAATTTACAAAGAACTACTATTTCCATAGTTTAGAGCATCTAGAGCTAATGCTGGCAGATTATGTTAACTGGTTTAATAATATTAGGATTCATTCAACCCTCGGTTATTTGAGTCCTAAAGAATACAAATTACATAACCTTAAAAAAGTTGTCTAATTTAGTGTTGACAGTCCAGTAAACCAGAAGGCAATTCTAAAGAAATATGCTGAGGACAACGGTTTTC
>JAAZJU010000061.1 GCA_012800195.1 Clostridia bacterium | reverse complement strand
CTTATTAGAGGATAAATTCGGTCTAAAATGTACTATTCCAGAAAACTACTCCTTTGCCAATGCTATTGGAGCAGCTTTAACCAAGAGAACCATGGAAATCACTCTTTTGGCCGATACAGATCGAGGCATTTTATCAGTACCGGAATTGCAAATCTACAAGAAAATAAATAGCAAGTATCACTTGGAGCTAGCTGAAAAAGAAGCTCTGGATTTATTAAGAACCCATATGCAGAACCTAGGAACCAATTTAGAGGATAAGGATCTGGAAATCACAGAAGCAGTAAGCTTCAATATGGTTAGTGGCTTTTGGACCTCGGGTAAAAACATCCGAATTCGGGCCCAAGTGAAGCCGGGGCTAATTAGTAAAATGGGAGGTGCTAATAATGTTAAAAGCTAAAAACAAACTGGGCTTGGTCTTCTTCCCCGCCTTTGACTGGGCAATTAGCCCTACCCATCCTGAACGAGAAGAGAGACTCCTCTATACCATGGACCAATTACAGGAAGAAGGAATTTTTGATATTCCAGGGATAGAAGTGTTTAATCCTTCCATTGCCACAGAAGAGGATATTTCCCGGGTACATTTTTGTTATCCCGATGTAAAAGCTCGCGTCCCCCAATCCCATTTAATCTCAGCAGGGGGTGCTATAAGAGCTGCCGAAGCAGTGTTGAATAAAGAAGTGGATAAATCCTTTGCCATCGTTAGGCCCCCAGGACACCACGCTCACAAGGTAGTCTATGGAGATAAAGGCTTTTGTATCATTAATATTGAAGCAGTGATGATAGAAAATATCAGAGCGCGCTATGGTAACAAACGAGTAGCCATTATTGATACGGACTGTCACCATGGGGATGGAACTCAAGATATCTATTGGAATGATAAGGACACCCTCTTTATTTCTTTCCACCAGGATGGTCGCACCCTTTATCCTGGTACTGGTTCCATAGAGGAACTGGGGGGTCCAGGAGCCTTTGGCTACAATATCAATATTCCCTTACCACCTAAGACAGGAGAAGAAGGCTTCCTCTATGTTCTAGATAATGTGGTTTTACCTATTTTAGAGGAATATAAGCCAGACTTGATTATTAATTCCGCTGGGCAAGATAATCACTTTACAGACCCCATAACCAATATGAATTTCACTGCCCAGGGATATGCCAAACTCAACGAAAAACTTAATCCTGATATTGCAGTCCTAGAAGGAGGCTATTCCATTGAAGGGGCTCTCCCCTATGTTAATCTAGGGATTATTCTAGCTATGTCTGGCTTAGATTATAGTGGTGTCCAGGAGCCAGATTATGACCCTGTAAAGTTAAAACAACCTCAGGAACTGACTGAATATATTAAAAAGACCTGCGATGCAGTTTACTCCAATTGGCAAAGAAGAGAAGAAATTGCCCACCATCTCTTTAAGGATAAAAAAGTAGTGAAAAGAGAGAAAAAAATATATTATGATACCTCCTCTATTCTAGAACATCAAACAGAGAGGATAACTGTTTGCCACTCCTGTTCTGGACTAATAGTCCATGAATCGGGCACTGATTATGGTCAAAGATTATTGGCAATAACTATCCCTAGAGATGCTTGTAATAGCTGCTTGGAACAAGGCTATAAGTTATATAATGAAGCTAATATGAAAAGTTTCTCCCGAGCTTATTTACAAGATAAAGCCAATGATAAGCATTATGCGAAGTAAAAAAGGAACTGGAACGAGGAAAACTCGTCCAGTTCCTTTCAATTTTCTCTTACATCATCAACAGTCTAAAATGCTATACTGAAGTGAGCATACGAAAAATCGGCTAAATATTCTTAGCGAAGTTGAGGTAATAAAAGCTAATGAGCAAACAGGATGTTTGCGAAAGTGTGAATTGGGTCAGGACGACCCATTGAACACGGTTAGCTTTTATCCGAAGCAAGCTTAGAATATTCCGATTTGGAGTCTAGTGAGCGAAAGTATACATTTTAGATCCTAATGTTCTAATGTACTAAATTACCCAAATCCACTTGATAATACTTACCTTCAAACATAAGAGTCTTGGTAAGCTTATCATAAACCATAAAGTTGCGACCCATATTTCCCTCCGAACCCTTTTGCCAAAGGTCAATTCCGTAAATATCTCTTTCTTCCTTAGGTACCCATTGTTTCCTTTCTTGATAGCTTTTAATCCGCTTTACCCCTTCAGTATCTTGTTTGATTAGATTTTCCGGTCTTAAAGAACCAACCAGTCTTTGAAAATCCTCACCAATTATCTTTTTAGGTTCGAGCTTTTCATTAAAGGTCAGAGTATTATATATCCTAGCCTGATTATAGTTATTAATATCAGCGGCATCTAGCATTAGTCTTTCTATTAACTCCTCTAGCTGAGGATTAGTATAATAAGCCATTCGCTGCCCAGCAACTGCCTCTGAAAAAAGCCCTTGATTATAACGCATAATCTTTGAGTACCATTTACCCTCAGCTCTATAATTAATCCATATTGTTGAGTAAGGGGTATCCATTTGTTTTTCCCTCTCAAGAACTTCCACAAACTTTAAATCCCTAATTCTTTGCCCAAACTCATCTAAGTAAGGCTCTGGGACAAAAATGCTTTTATCTATTCCACCAGCTGAAGAGGAACTTGTTGCAAACATAATAGAATTTCCTACATCATCAACTCTAATTGTAACTTGAGTAGGGGTAGTACCCTCTTGCTTAGTTACTATGCTTAGAGCGTGGACTCTAAAGATACCTACTATTAGGAGAGGTGCTATTATTAAAAGAACTAGGGCTATTAAATAACTTTGCTTATGGGTTTTAAAACTGCGTCTTTCAATATAGAGATTAAATAAAATATAGGTCACAATCCCCCCTACTACAGCCCCTAAGAGACCTATATAAATTTTATCAGGCAAATGACGGCTATTGATGGCTGGTAGGAACTTAATTAGACCATCCCAGATTAAGCCTCTGAAGAGGGAAAGGCTTAAGTAATAACCAAGGAGACCTGCTCCCAATACTGCTATTAATTTGTCTCGCACAGTTTTAGTCATTTCCTTCCCCTCCTAACACCTCTGTAATATATTCTAGATTTTCAGGTGAAAGCTGATAAGTATCACCTGTGCTAACTATCATAGTCCCACTATGTTTATCCAAATAAATGGGAATGGTTCCTCCCCCAGCAAAATCTACCAGTAATTCATATCCTTCTTTTTCTCGGGGATAAAAGGATTTTTCTCCTTTCTCGGCTTCGGAAATAATTTTGATAAGCTCCCTATATTTTTCATTGTTTAAAGCTTCTTCATCAATTCTGATTAGCCAGGAGGTATTGTTTTTTTCTGCGGCATAAACGGTCATAGCTTTAATTCCTTCCAACTTACTAACTTTCCCTAGGGCATAACCATAAGTACCATAAAGGACCCCAGTCCAAATTAAGAAAACTATTAACCAAGCTCCAAAGAATTTAACTATTTTTTTTCTCCGAAAAACCCTTTTATCACTTAAGAGATAACCGATAATGACAGCCATAAAAGAGGCAATTATGGCTGGGGTTACAGAAGTTGCCAAAAAGTCTAATATGGGATGATAGGGGAAAAAGCCCATCCCCCCTTGGTAATAATAAAACATGTTATATCCAAAGGGTAAAACATTATCCCCAAAGAAAATATTTAGAGCAAATTCCGCTAATTTATAGGGTAAGGCCATAATGGCTTTGGTTAAGAGAAAATCATCCTGGGTGTAAAACCGGGCAAATAACCCTATCAGAAAACCTAGGATCCCATAAAGGGTAATCCGCCTCCCCCCTTTAATCCTAGCCCTAATTTTGCTCACCAATATCTCATCTTCCACATCCAATGCTTTCCCTTTTAAATCTAAGCCATTATCAAGAAATCTATCCAATTCTTCCTGACAAAACTGGCAATTATCTAAGTGCTTTTCCATAGCATCCATCTCTAACTCAGAAAGCTTTTCTTCTAAATAATCCTTTATTTTCTCCCTATAGGTACAGGTCATTTAGAGCTCCTCCATTTCCTGATAAATCTTCTGAAACTCTCTTCTTCCTCTATAAATTCCAACCTTCACTGTATTTAGCTCCATTTCCGTTATCTCACTTATCTCCTTATAGGATAGGTTTTGAATATCCCTTAAGATTAGAAGCATTCTATATTTTTCATTGATTTGGTTTAAAGTTTTTTCTATCAGTTCCCTAGTAGCAATTTTAGTTGCATGTTCCTCAGGCCCCATATCCTTGTCAACCAAGTCACTGGTATAATTTTCTAGATCTTCTATAGCCACTTCTTTCTTTGTTTTACGCACATAGTCAAAATAGGTATTCCTTGCAATTGTATAAATCCAGGTTTTTAAACTAGATCTACCTTCAAATTTAGCAATATTTAAGTAGACCTTTAAGAAAACATCCTGACATATTTCCTCAGCCACTGACCTATCACCGGCAAGGTAAAAGATGTATGAGAATATGGGGTTTTTATATTTCTGGTACAGTGTTGTGAACTCAGAATCCAACTAAATCTTTCCTTTCCCCGGCACCGGTAACCGTCTTTCATAATTATAGACCGAGTTCTTTGCAATAAGTTACATTTTTCCTACTATTGTTTTAATTTTTTTATTGATATAATAAAAATGTAACAGCGCTTAAAGGAAACCTTTTGTTATTCGCTAGAGAAATTCATAAGCTCAAGTTAAATTTGATTTCCTACGAATAATAAAAACAAATTCAAAGAGAGTAGGTGATTTCATGCTCCAAGAATTCAAAGAATTTGCAGTAAAAGGTAATGCCTTAGATTTAGCGGTTGGTGTCATAATTGGAGGAGCTTTTGGAAAAATCGTAACCTCCCTGGTTAATGACTTAATAATGCCCATCTTAAGTATTCTTATTGGCGGTATTAATTTTTCAGATTTAAAGTATGTAATTACTCCAGCAGAAGGAGATATTGCTGAAGTAGCTTTTAGTTATGGTGCTTTTATTCAATCGGTTATTGATTTTCTGATTGTTGCCTTTTCAATTTTCTTATTTATAAAATTTTTAAACTCATTGAAGAAAAAAGAAGAGGAACCAGAACCCGAACCCGAGTCTCCGCCAGAACCTACTAAGGAAGAGCTTTTATTAACAGAAATCCGGGATCTACTAAAAAACAAATAGATTCTAATAAAATGTTCAAGGAGTAATACATCATGAAATTGCTAATTTACATAATTTTTATTGCCCTTTATATGGGTGTAACTTTTTTCGGATTAGGCCCCGTACTCCTGGCCGATGGTTCTATGTTAGAAAGATTACTAACTTTGGCAGTAGTTATTTTAATCTATATTCTTTTAACTTTCCTATTTATTAAATGGAGAAAAAATAATTAATAAAAAATCACCTCTATCCTTTTTGGATCGAGGTGATTTTGTTTTTGTCAAGATAACTAGAGCTCAATTATTTCAATATTTATCTTCTTATCTTCGATTATAATTTTTGCTAAGCTAATTGGTAAATTGAACCTTTTGGGGCCGATGCTTCCTGGATTAAGGTAATAAATACCTTCTTTTTTATCTATGGCTGGTCTATGAGAATGACCATAGATTACTATACTTAGACCTGCTGTTTTGGGATCAATATTTATTTGTTGAATATCATGAATTAAATAAATTAAATTGCTAGCTACCTCTACTATTTCAGTTCTGGGTAATTTTTTAGCCCATTCTTCTTGATCACAGTTTCCTCTTACCGCGTAAACAGGAGCAATTTGTTTTAAGTCGTTCAAAACCTTTTCACTACCTACATCTCCAGCGTGAATAATTAGATCCACATCCTTAAGATATTTAATAGCTTCTGGTCGTAATAATCCATGGGTATCGGAGATTACTCCGATAATTTTTTTCTCCATTTTCTTGACCCCTTTCTTACCGGAAAATTATTAAGAACGGGTAAAATACTTTTCTAGCTTTTTACTTATGCTAGGAAGAACAAAAATAATTAATCGATCATTAGATTTTAATACAGTTTGACCTGAGGGAATAATAACATCTTGTCCTCTCAAAATAGTCCCTATTAACATGCCTTTTGGAAAATTACAATCCATTAATTTTTTCCCTATAACAACAGCTTCTTCTGGCAGAATTAATTCGATTATTTCAGCTCCTACATCCTTTAACAAAGATAGAGAAACAACATCTTCTTTTCTAGTATAACGCAGTATTTGAGAGGCTGTTATTAAAAAAGGATCTATGGTTTCAATACCAAGGGAAGAGTAAACCGAATGATAATCCATAATATCAATCTCAGAGACAATTCTTTTTACCCCCAATTTTTTCCCCATCATTGCAGCTACAATATTAGTTCTATCATCACCTGTGGCTGCAACTAGGGCATCAGTTTCACCTATTTCTTCTTCAAGGAAATAAGAAATATTGGTGTTGTCCCCTTGAATAACGAAGCTTTTTGTAAGGTTGCGGCGTAATTTTTCACACTGTTGGGGATCCTTTTCTATTATTTTTACCATAAAGGAATGCTCACTATCTTCTTCAAGAAGTTTAGCTAATTCAAAACCAATATTACCTCCACCTAAAATTAAAACTTTCCTAATTCTTGTTTCTTTGCGGTGTAATAATCCACTTGCTTTGAGTATTACTTTGGCATTACCTAATAAATAGACTTTATCGTTAGCTTCCACTATATCTTTACCATTGGGAATAATAAATTTCCCATCATTTTTTCGTATCCCTACTATTATGCATCCTGCTGGTAATTTTAGTTTTTCAAGAGGAATATTAGTTATTTCGGCATTTTCACTGACAATAGTAGCTATTAGCTTAACTAACCCTTGAGCAAAATATTCCACTTGGGTTGCATCGGGAAAATGAATCAATTTTAGCATTTCTGAAGCAGCAGCTTTTTCTGGATTAATTATTAAATCAATTCCCATTTGTTTATTAGTAAGTCCTGTTGGAGAACTATCAGCTGTATATTCAGTGTTTCTAATTCTGGCCACAGTAGTTGGCACTTCAAATTTTTTGGCAAGCATACAAGCAATAATATTTACTTCATCAGTTTCAGTAGCAGCTATTAACATTTGGGCTGATTTCACTCTTGCTTTTTCAAGTACTTCTATACTAACAGCATTTTCATTTATCACTATAGTATCTAATTCTTCTTTCAAGTGAGCAGCTTGTTTAGGATCTTTCTCAATAACAATTACACTTTGACCTTTTCCCGTCAAATTATGGACCAGCTCTGTGCCCACCTGTCCTCCACCAACAATAATAATATGCATAGTTCCTCCTTGAAAAGAAATTATTTATTTCGATTGAAAAGATAATCAGCAATCTTGGGAGCACCTCTAAATAAAAACACACCAATTATTGAAGTAACTACTATATAGATACCTGCTGAAATTCTCAAAGCATAGCTGGCTAGAGTAGCGATAACTACTGAGAATTCTCCTCTAGGGATTAAGGAAAAGCTAGCTCTAATTGCCCCTTTAGAAGATAAACCATAGGTTTTTCCACCATAATAGCCCACTATAACTTTACCTACTATACCCCACAGTATTAAAACAATTAGGGTGAAGACGGGTACTTCTCCTTGCCCAAAGGAAATGGATGTTCCAAACCAGAAAAAGAAAAAAGGTAGGGTAACATCTTTTAAAGGAATAATTATTTTCTCTAATTCTTTAGAGGTACCTGCCTCTGAAAGCATTACCCCTGCTAAAAAGGCCCCTAACAATTCCGAAAGCCCTAAATAAACCGCAAAGCCCGAGCATATTAAGGCTAGGGAGATGGCAAATAAAGGCATAAGTTCAGTGGAAATATAGTGCTGCAAAAATATTTCAAATCTTTTAAAACCATGAATAGCAATTAATATTGCTATAACAGAAATAAATATAGCTTTAAGTAAAATAAACAATAAAAGAGTAATTGTAATAGTATCTTGTATAATCAAGCCTGCCAACAAAGAAACCAATATCGGAGAGGCTAAATCTTCAAAAATTAAAAGAGCTAAGCTAAATTCGGCTTCGGGTGTAGTGGAACGCTTGGTTTCCTCAGACATTTTAATAGTTATCGAAGAACTGGTAGCATAAGCTACACCACTAATAATTAATGCAGACATTAAACTAAGACCCAATAAATAGGCGATTATTAAACTTATACCAAAATTAAGTACTATATCCAGTAGACCCACAGGCCATATTCTTCTGGAAATACTTAGTAATCTATTTAAGGGAAACTGCAATCCTAAGAGAAGAAATAATAAAACTATACCTACATGAGCTATATTTTCGATTATAGAAACCCATAATTCCATAAGAAAAGGAGCTAAAGCTAGCCCCAAAAATATATAAGCGAGTAAAGGCGGTAAACGAAGTCTTTGAAAAACTAGGCTTACAGCGAAAAACATAAGAAGAAAAAAACCGCCTACAAAAAACAACTCTTGCATTATTGTACCCCCCTGATGGCAACTAAAAAAACATAAAGTTCCAATTGCAAGGTTTATTATAATTCCAATTTTTATCCTTTTCAAGAACTAAAGCAAAATAGGTGTGTTTATTCTGTAAATAATGTCATATTATAGTTTATTTCCAAATTCCTTTTAAAGTGCACAAGAATCATTGTCTAGTCTTGAAGTTTTATTTTTTATCCCTTATAATATCCTTACCAAACAAATGTTCGGGGGCATTGTAAAAATGGTACGACTTTATATAACAGCAGAAATACCTCCTTATCAAATAGGAGGTACGGGAAGATATATAGGGATACTATTTTATGATAACTATCTCAGAATTTATTCGGGTCGACTAAGTTGTAGAAGTATATTAGATTGTGTATTCTACGGGGTCTTAAGAGGGAAAGAATTATTAAAATATCCTGTAGATATTTTAATTTTAACTGACATTTCCGAAGTATTAGATTACATAAAAATTGAAAAGAAATATTCCGCAGCCTTACAGAAAATTAAAAAGCATCCTAAAAAAATAACTTGGAGAAAAATTGACAATAACGATCTTATTGGTATCTTCTTACAAATTCTTAGGAATCGAAATAACTCTTTGTAATAATCTTCGGAAATAAAATCATGTGCACTAATGTTTATTAAATACTTTATAACCTGATTTCATAGCAATTGTCTGAGAACCGGATTATACATAGCTAGGGACTTTAGATAAGTAAAAAAATGTGTCAAGGGTTTTCTCCATCACATAACCTATATTGATGATCTAGATTTTACTGCTTTTTTATTTGGTCAGATTAGATGGAAATATTTTTAATGTATTACAATCTTGTGAGGAGATGATACCTGTGAGTAATGATAAAAAATCTATCCGTTCAAAACATCCTGCTAGGAGGGACTTAATTCCGCCGTCTCCCCAAAGATGTCAGGGCCAACTTTATACCGTGCAACCCAATAATACAATCTTCACTATTGCCCAAAGATTCGGGGTAACAGTCGAAGATATTCTCGCCGTTAACCCACAGATCGCAAACCCGAATATTATATTTGAAGGACAGGTAATCTGCATCCCTACCGCCCCTCCTCAACCTATTTGTGATATTCGTGTGCTTAATTTAAGTTTTCTAACAGAAGAAGGGCAACCTTTGCCTGTAGTAGATGGAGTTGTCCAACTTAATGACAGGGTCATTATAAGACCTACCTTCAATCGCCCTGTTTCTCGAGTCTTCTTTTTCCTAGAGCCTACTGGTACAGAAACCTGTGAACTTGCTAGTCTCCTTGGTATTGATTGTCCCAGTGCTGTTACTGGTGTTGCCGAGATACTCTGGCAGGTACCCCCAGGCACTTTAGGAAGGGTTTTTGTTGTAGCGTGTATTAATAGTTGCTGTGTAAAATCCGATGAATTTCTGGTTGTTCGGGGTTAATGAAGGCTTGCCTTTGCAAAGTATAGTTATTAGTTGAAAAACGCAACAAGGGCGGTAAATTCCGCCCTTGCTTTATGCCACTAATATAAGTAATCCGTAATTTGAAGCTGCATGTCAATACAAATTCTGATTTACGATGTTTTCTTTATGCTTATTTTATTCGGTCATTTAGTGACTTATTTTGTTTTAAGTGTTTTATAAAATTATGAATGAAAATACTCAAATAAGCTATAATCAAATATTCTCCAACATAAAACCATTCATTCATACCATAAATCAAATAAGCACTTATAAAAAATATAGCAACACACATAATTGGTATTAACCATTTTACCTTATTTTCAAATGCTATTTTCCAACCTACTATTGCAAAAAATATCGGATTTAAAACAAGCAATGCAATTACGATAATACCCATGTCAAGATGATTTAATTGTCCGTTAATCAACTCAACGGCCATAATTGGTAATAGGCAGAATAATAGAATTGCCAAGATAAATATTCTAATTATTTGTTTCAAGCTACCTCCCTCCAATTTTGTTTCATGTATATAATTATCACTAAACTCTGCTTTATCTTCTATTGCATTATTTCTACTTATATTCATAATACCCTATACCGCATTTTTATAATTTTTCAACAAAACAAAGCCCTATAGGTTAACTCCAGGGACATCCACTAGTTATTTTTAACTATAACTCATAAAATATAGCGATACTTTAATCACAAAAATGATAAAATAAATCTAGAAAAAAGTGGATACAGGGAAAAATTATGGACTTCTAATTGAAAGGAGTAATTTGTTTGGAGATTGGTAAATCGATTATAGATATTATTAAACAAAGAAAATCCATAAGAAGTTATGATAATAAGACTCTATCTACAGAAATTATGAACTCGTTGGAAAGTTTTTTTCAGGGCATTAAAGGCCCCTTTGAGGCTCAGGTCCGACTTAAACTAGTTAACATTACAGATAATGAAAATGAGGGATTAAAACTAGGAACCTATGGTGTGATTAAAGGTGCTAAAACATTTCTAGTGGGTGCCGTGGAAAAAGGAGACCATGATTTAGAGGAAATAGGGTATATTTTTGAGAAGGTAATTTTGTACATAACCTCTCTTGACCTAGGAACCTGTTGGCTAGGAGGAACCTTTAACAGAGGAGAATTTGCTAAGGCTATAGGGCTAAAGGATAATGAACTGCTTCCCGTAGTTACTCCAGTAGGCAATATTAGAGAACAAAAAAATTTAATCGATTCATTTTTTAGATATGTTGCTGGTTCTGATAATCGAAAAGAGTGGAAAGAGATTTTTTTTAATCAAAACTTTAATAAAAGTTTGCAGCAAGAAGAGGCTGGTTATTTTAAGAACCCCTTAGAAATGATAAGGCTTGCTCCATCTGCTTCAAATAGACAGCCCTGGCGAATAGTTGTAGATGGCCAGCGATGTCATTTTTATTTACAAAAAACCCCTAGGTATAGTGATAAATTGGGGTTTGATATCCAAAGAATAGACATGGGCATTGCCATGTGTCACTTT
>JAAZJU010000060.1 GCA_012800195.1 Clostridia bacterium | reverse complement strand
TAAGGGATATAGTCTTCAAAAAAATACCTAGTTTTTTAATTGTTATAGATTTAAAGGGCAATATAATTTGGCATAATTCTAAATTTAAAGAAAAAATGCAAAGCAAAGGGAATTTAACAGGCAACCTTCAGGAATATCTACCCATGATTAATATTCAAGATGGGGGAGATTTTTCAGGTCTTTTAACCCAGCAAATAAAGATTAAAAATCAAATATATCATGTAGAATTATTAACTTTGATTGATGATTATCGCCTTTTATATTTAACAGAAATTAAAGAAGAAACTTTGGCGGAATTAGACCGAGGTAATAAACCGGTTATTGGCATAATTCAAATAGATAATTTTTATGAAGTAACGGAGAGCCTTGAGAGGGAACGAGCAATAGTTTCTGCTGATATTGATAGACTAATTAGCCATTGGGCTCTAGAAAAAGAAGCTTTTTTAAGGAAATATGCTGATGATAAGTATTTAATTATCCTGACCTACAGAAATCTTGATAAGGGGATAGAAAAAAGATTTGATATTTTAGATAAAATAAGGAGTTTAGATTATGGCAAGACACCTCTAACAATTAGTATGGGTTTTGGGATTCAGGAGGATAGTTTTATTGATTTGGGGCGTCTAGCTTTAAGTTCCTTAGAATTGGCTCTAGGCAGAGGGGGAGACCAGGTAGTAATAAAGAGTCCAGAACGAGTTTGGTTCTATGGGGGAACTAGCCAAGCCTTAGAAAAAAGAACCAAGGTTAAGGCTAGAGTTATTGCTCACACCTTAAAGGACATGATTCTTAATGCGGAGGATATCTTTATTATGGGTCATGAGGGAGCTGACTATGATAGTATTGGTGCCTCATTGGGTATGGCTTCCGCTGTCAAGAACCTGGGGAAGGATCCGATGATTGTAGTAGACCATAAAAACTCTTCCTTAGAAAAAATGTTATCCATTGTTGAAAACATAAAACTCCCTGGAAAGCTGATAAAACCAGGGGCAGCTAAAGTAGAAAGCAAATCATCTTTGTTGATTGTTGTAGATACTCATAAACCAAGCCTATTGATAGATCCTGACTTATTGCCCAAAGTAGAAAAAGTAGCCGTTATAGATCATCATAGGAGAGCAGAGGAGTTTATTGAAAATGCTGATTTAATCTATGTAGAACCTTATGCTTCCTCTACCTCAGAATTGGTAACGGAATTAATACAGTATATGGGAAATGATTTTGAAATTGGTAGTCTAGAGGCTACTGCCTTATTGGCTGGGATTACTGTGGACACGAAAAACTTTATTTTTCAAACTGGTGTAAGAACCTTTGATGCTGCAGCCTATCTAAGAAGGAACGGTGCTGATCCACTTTTGGTGCAAAAACTACTCCGGGATGAATATGAACAACTAGTAAGAAAGGCTGTTATTATTGAAAACTCTCAAATTATTAAGGATGAAATTGCTATAGGAGTATATCCTGAGCCTATTGAGGAACCTCAGATTTTAACCGCTCAAGGTGCTGATGAAATGTTAAATATTCATGGAATTAAGGCTTCCTTTGCCCTGGCCTCTACTCCCCAGGGAGGAATAGTGATTAGTGCCCGTTCCACAGGAGATATCAATGTGCAAGTCTTAATGGAAAAGCTAGGGGGTGGAGGCCATCTAACAGTGGCAGCTGCCCAATTGAAGGGCCTTTCCTTAACGGAAGCTAAAGAACAACTAATTAAACTCATAGAAGAAAATAATTAGGAGGTAATTATTATGAAAGTAATTTTGCAAGAAGATGTTAAAGCTCTAGGTAAAAAAGGACAAGTTGTAGAAGTAAAAGATGGGTACGCTCGTAACTTCCTATTTCCTAAAAATTTAGCAGTGGAAGCAACAGCTGGTAATTTAAAAGAAATTGAAAGACAACAAAAAATAAAGGATCAGGAAAAACAGCAGGAACTGGAAGCAGCTCAAAAATTAGCTAAAAAACTAGACAATCTTGAGGTAGCTTTACAGGTAAAAAGCGGTGATAATGGTAAATTATTTGGAGCAGTGACCAGTAAAGATATTGCTGAAAGTATTGAAAAAGCTATGAAATTAAAAATTGATAAAAGAAAAATAGAACTTAAGGAAAACATCAAAACTTTAGGAACCTATCCAGTTAACATTAAACTTCATCCTGAAGTAACTGTTGAAATCAAGGTCAAGGTGGAAGCTAGCTAGATTTTGGAAAAATGAGAAGTGGGTGAAAAAAATGGAGCTTTCTGCATTTGATCGTATACCTCCTCAAAATATTGAAGCTGAGCAGGCTGTGTTAGCTTCCATGATGCTAGATAGAGATGCAGCCTATGAGGTAATTACTATCCTGAAACCTGAGGATTTTTATCGGGAAAGCCACGGGATTCTCTTTAAATCTATCATCCAATTGGTGGAACAAGGGGATCCTGTAGACCTAATCACAATAACTGAAAAATTAAGACAAGAGGGAAATTTAGAAAAAGTCGGTGGTGTGAGTAACATTGCTGAAATTGCCAATGCCATAGGTTCCTCAGCTAGTATCCTTCACTATGCTCAAATAGTTGCTGAAAAGGCTTTATTAAGGAATTTAATAAGAACAACCACCAATATTGCCAATCGTTCCTATGAACCTGGGGAAGAGCCTGATTCTCTCTTAGATGATGCAGAACGGATGATTCTAGAAATATCCCAGAAAAAAACCCGGGATAATTTAGAGCCCATCGCTAATGTTATTGAGGATGCTATAGAGCGGTTGGAGTATTTATACAAAAAGAAAAGTGATTTAACTGGTCTTACTTCTGGTTTTAAATCCCTAGATCGCTTTACTTCAGGATGGCAGAATTCCGACTTGATAATTATTGCTGCCCGTCCTGCCATGGGTAAAACCTCCTTTTGTTTAAATATTGCAGAAAATGCAGCTATCAAAGGTAAGGTACCAGTGGCTATCTTCAGTCTGGAGATGTCTAAGGAGCAATTAGTACAAAGAATGATATCTTCCAGGGCCATGGTCGATCAGCAGAAAATAAGGACTGGCAGGCTTCTTGATAAGGATTGGGTAAATATTGTCAATGCTATTGGACCACTGGCTGAAGCCGATATATATATTGATGATACTCCAGGAATTTCTGTGCGAGAGATTAGAAGTAAAACTAGAAGATTGAAGGCTGAAAAGGGCTTGGGTTTAATTGTTATAGATTACTTGCAGTTGATGTCCAGTGGAAAAAGATCGGAAAATAGACAGCAAGAAATATCCGAAATATCTCGTTCCTTAAAGGCTTTGGCTAGGGAGTTGGATGTGCCTATAATTGCCCTCTCTCAGCTAAGTCGTGCCGTAGAACATAGTCAGGACAAACGTCCTGCTCTAAGCCATCTAAGAGAATCGGGAGCCTTAGAACAGGATGCTGATATGGTAATGTTTTTATTTAGGGATGAATATTATAATCCTGAGACTGAAAAAAAGGCCATTGCCGAGGTTATTATAGCCAAATATAGGCATGGTCCCGTGGGTACCGTAGAGCTGGCTTTTTTAAAGGAATTTACTAAATTTGCCGAAATTGAAAAAAGGTATGATTAAGGAAAAACGAATATTTAGCAGACAATGTCCTAGATAATTCGGTTTTACTTGACAAGACGCCCATCCACTGGTAGAATACCTTTGGAAAAAAGAAGATTAAAACCCAAATAAGACACAAGCTAATTGTTTCTTTTTTGGGTATTTTAATGGGTTTTCAATAGGGGGTTTACGATATGAAAAAATTTGATGTTTTAGTCATTGGTGCAGGCCCTGCTGGGATTTTTACAGCTTTAGAGCTAAACAAACAAAATCCCAATTGCAAAATACTGATTATCGATAAAGGTCGGAATATTGAAAAAAGGGTTTGCCCCGAAAGAACTCAAGGTTACTGCAGTCAGTGTGCCGTTTGTGGTATTACCTCTGGCTGGAGTGGGGCGGGTGCCTTTTCCGATGGAAAATTAAGTCTTTCCCCTGAAGTAGGTGGCCGAATTACTGAATATATGTCACAACAAGAGGCCCAAGATTTAATTAATTACGCTGATCAATATTATTTAAACTTTGGAGCATCTCCAGATGTTTATGGATTAAATAATCAAGTAATAGATGATATTTCCTACGAAGCTTCTAAATATGATATAAAATTAATTCCTTGTCCGGTCCGGCATTTGGGAACGGAACATGCTTATCAAGTCTTAAAAGCCATGTACCATTTTCTAATAGAAAAAGAGAATATTCATTTTTGGGAGTTAACTAAGGCCGAAGAGCTAATCATTGAAGATGGCGTGGCCAAAGGGGCCATTGTTAACAAAAAGGGCGTCCAGGAAGAAATTTTTGCCGAATATGTTGTCGTTGCTCCAGGGAGAGGTGGAGCTGAATGGTTAAAGGAACAAACAGATAAATTAGGAATAGTTACTGAAAATAATGAAGTAGATATTGGTGTTAGAGTAGAAGTCCCTAACTCTATAATGGATCATCTTACTAAGGATTTATACGAAGCCAAATTAGTTTATTATTCAGATACCTTTGATAATAAGGTTAGAACTTTCTGTATGAACCCCGGGGGAGTTGTTTCTGGGGAACATTATGATGGAGAAGTTGCTGTAGTTAACGGTCACAGTTATGCAGATCCTAAGTTAAAGACCCAAAACACTAACTTTGCTCTCTTGGTTTCTACTCGTTTTACTGAGCCCTTTAATCAGCCCATTGAATATGGTAAATATATTGCCCGTCTAGCCAATATGCTTACCGGTGGGGGAATTATGGTTCAAAGGTTAGGGGATTTAATAAAGGGAAGAAGAACTGATTACGATAGATTAAAGAAATCCACTACTATTCCCACTATGAAGGGAGCAGTACCTGGAGATCTAAGTTATGCTTTGCCTCAAAGATATCTAACTTCAATAATTGAAGCCCTAAAGGCTTTCGATAATGTTGCTCCAGGTTTGTATAGTCGCAATACCTTACTTTATGGTGTAGAGGTTAAATTCTATTCCTCTAAGGTTAGGGTCAATGATAAATTCGAGACACAGATTAAAAATCTGTATACTATCGGTGATGGTGCAGGTATCACTAGAGGACTAATGCAAGCCTCAGTAACAGGAGTTGTGGTAGCTAGGGACATTCTTTCCAAAGAATAGTGGATAAACCTGAAAGATAATATTCAACAAGTGGGTAGAAATAAACATCTACCCACTTAATATTTTTCCGAAAATTAGATTGGGAAGTATTACATTATGAATATTCATAAAAGTGGTTGACTTTATGGATAAAAAGGATTAGAATGTTTAATTGTGAGACGAAAATATGAGCCATTAGCTCAGGCGGTAGAGCACCTGACTTTTAATCAGGGTGTCGAAGGTTCGAATCCTTCATGGCTCACCATTTTAGAAGTTAGAAGTTAGAGGTTCGAAGTTAGATTTTTTCTAATCTCGAATGTCCAACATCTAACATCTAGTAGGGCGCGTTGGAGAAGCGGCTTAACTCACCAGCCTTTCACGCTGGCATTCACGGGTTCGAATCCCGTACGCGTCACCAATTTAGACATTAGAAATTGGAGGTTAGAGGTTCGAATATCGAACTTCTAATTTCGAATTTCCAGTATGGAGCTGTAGTGTAGCGGTTAACATGTCGGCCTGTCACGCCGAAGATCGCGGGTTCGATTCCCGTCAGCTCCGCCATACGCCTCGATAGCTCAGTCGGTAGAGCAGAGGACTGAAAATCCTCGTGTCGCTGGTTCGATTCCGGCTCGAGGCACCAAAAAAAATCAGTTGCATTTTGCAGCTGATTTTTTTGTATACCCTAAAAAACGCAACTAGTCGTTAGAAGGTCAAAATAAGCTATAATAAATAGTAGAATGTTGGGACACTATTTTATGCATTTATATGGAGGGGTTTATGCTGGAATTAAGGGGCAAATATAATACAGCAAAAGTATTCACGGATAATATAGATGAAGAAACCATTGCTCAAATAATAAATCTATGTAACCAGGATTTTTCCCAAGGAAGTCAAATCCGCATCATGCCCGATTGTCATGCCGGGATGGGATGTGTGATTGGTTTTACCGCTGATTTAGGAGAAAAGATCATTCCTAATATTGTAGGGGTAGATATTGGCTGTGGAATGACTACCATAGAATTAGGAAAAATTAATGTTAATTTGAAAAGATTAGATAAGATTATTAATAAAAATATTCCTAGTGGTAGAAATACACATGCAGGACAAGTTCTAAAATTTCCCAAAATAGAAACATTACATTGTTATAGAGAATTAAAAAATACTAAAAGAATGGAAAGAAGTATTGGCACACTTGGTGGTGGAAATCACTTTATAGAATTAAATAAAGATGATGAAGATAATCTCTATTTAGTCATTCATTCTGGTAGCAGAAACTTAGGGAAACAAGTAGCTGATTATTATCAAAAAATAGCAATAAAACAATGTAGAGCTCAAGGACTCGATTATCCTAGGGATTTATGTTTTCTCGAGGGTACCTGGAGAGAACGGTATCTACATGATATGCAAGTCTGTCAAGAATATGCAACTATAAATCGCGAAACCATGGCTAACATTATTTTAGACCACTTATGGGGCGCTAGCCTTGCAGATTTTGAACATTTCCAGACAATACACAACTATATTAATTTTAAAGATAACATTGTTCGTAAAGGTAGTATTTCTGCTTATAAGGGAGAAAAGGTTTTAATCCCTATTAATATGCGGGATGGGTCTATCCTTGCCATTGGGAAAGGCAATCCCGACTGGAATTATTCTGCTCCTCATGGGGCAGGTAGAATTATGAGCAGAAGCAAAGCCAAAGAAAAAATTACCATGACGGAATATGCTAAAGCTATGGAGGGGATTTATACTACATCAGTTAATAAATCCACCTTAGACGAGGCCCCTATGGCCTATAAACCCATAGAAGAAATTATAAATAATATTCAAGATACAGTAGAAATAGTGAAGATAATTACTCCAGTTTATAATTTTAAGGCTGGGGAATAGTGAGAACTTTTATAATCCAATTGTATACTTTTTTAAAAAGGAGTATAATTAAAATATAAACATTATATGCGGATGTAGCTCAATGGCAGAGTATCGGCTTCCCAAGCCGAGGGTCGCGGGTTCGACCCCCGTCATCCGCTCCAAAAAAAATTCGCCCTTTAAGTGGGCGAATTTGGTTTTTGTAAAACACCTTTTCTAATTAAATCCCTTTGTCTAATAAATATATACTTAATGATGTGTTCTCTTATACCCTCACTGATTTTCATAAATTTAATACCAACGAAATATCTATTGTGACTTTGGTGTACAATCCAGGTAATCTTTCCCTCTAAAACTATTTCTTCCTGACCAGGAAGATGGAGGATGATTTTTAAAGGATCTTTTGTACTTAGTTTAACAGAGGTGGTAAAATTAAGACCGCCACCACTTATATCTCCTGTGAGGGCTGAATGAAAAATTTCTTTTCCCTCGGCATCTTTTTCCCCCGTGGAAAATTCAATTTGTAGGGAGGCTGGGACTCGCACATAATTTCGGCGCTGAATCCTTTGTATATCATGGGGCCAATCTAAAAAAGTCAAAGGTAAAGGCTCATAGATTCTGGCTCTAACCCTGCAAAATAGCGCATAACTAGCAATTGCTTCGTTGAGCCAAATAATTACAGTAGAATTAGGTCGCAAATCCACTAGTACAGATTTTTCGATAGGCGTACCGATTACGATACCCTTTTCATTAATATCTTCTATACGAGAAGCATAGTATTTATCAGGATCATTATCGAAATCCTCTTTCTTTTGGATCTCGATAGATTGATTAATTACAAGCAACTTTTTAGGATCTAGCAAACAAATCACCTCTCTTTAGCCAATCATTGTTAGTTAAATATAGATTCAATAAATTCATATTTATTTCCTCTTTATTTAGGTGAATTTATGGTATATATTTATAACTTTTCGTATTTTCTAGCAAGATATTGTTAATGATAGTTTATCATGTTATAATCTTTTTAGTGTTTAGAGGCATTGAGGGGAGGTAAAATTTAATGGAAAAACATGTACATATCAAGACAATAAATGCTCAAAGCCTACAAACTACTATTAAAACAGGTGGTTGTGGGGAGTGTCAAACATCCTGCCAATCAGCATGTAAAACATCTTGTACTGTAGGAAACCAGGTTTGTGAAAAAAATTAAGCTCTTAGACCCGTTAAGGGTCTAGTTTTCTTTAGGAGATGATTATCTGTGGATTTAGATTTTAATAAAATATATAAATTCGCCATGAAAGACTTAAAGATAATGATAGACATAAACAGTGGTTCTGTCCATATTATTGATACAGTTACTTGGGACTATTTAGATAAATTGGAGTTAACCAGGGATTGGCAGAAAGCTAAGGAAGAACTACTTCATCTTTATGATCCTAAAAAATTACAGGCTGTTATTGATGAACTACAGGTTTTAATAAAAAACGGTCTACTTTTTAGTCCAGAACCTCCAGTGGAAGAATATGAACAAAATATACCAGAGGAACAGGTAGTTAAGGCCCTATGTCTCCACGTTGCCCATGATTGTAATTTGCGTTGTGGATATTGTTTTGCTGGGACAGGATCTTTTAGTGGAGAAAGAACCTTAATGGATCGGGAAACTGGTGAGAAGGCTATTGATTTTCTTCTTCAGGCTTCAGGAAATAGAAAAAATGTAGAGGTTGACTTTTTTGGTGGAGAACCTTTACTAAATTTTAAGGTTGTTAAAGAGCTAGTTTATTATGGGCAAAGGAAAGCCAAAGAACAGGGAAAGCACCTTAAATTCACAATTACCACTAATGGAGTATTATTAAACGAAGAAATAGGGGATTTTTTTGATGCCAATGGCTTGGATGTGGTACTAAGCTTAGATGGTAGACCAGAGGTCCATGATAGAATGCGGCCCTTCCCTAAGGGAGCTAAATCCTATGATATTACAAAAGAACATATTTTAAATTTTGTTGAAAAGCGCAACCAGAAAAACTACTATGTCCGGGGTACCTTTACCCGCCATAATTTAGACTTTTTCCAGGATGTTAAACATTTAGCGGAGTTGGGCTTTAAAGAAATATCTTTAGAACCTGTGGTGACAGCAACAGGAGAGGACTATGGTTTTTTAGAGGAGGACCTTCCCTTTATTAAAGAGCAATATGATTTATTAACAGATTATTATTGGGATTGTTATCAAAGGGGTACCCCCTTTAATTTCTTCCACTTTAATATTGACTTAAACCATGGACCTTGTTTACCCAAGAGATTATCAGGATGTGGTGCAGGTTATGAATATTTAGCAGTAAGCCCAGAGGGAGATTTATATCCCTGTCATCAATTTGTCGGTAAAGAAGACTACAAAATTGGACATATCTCCACAGGAATAGTGAAACCGGAGATACCTAAAGAATTTAAAGCTAGTCATGTTCTAAAAAAAGATGAATGTAGAACCTGTTGGGCTCGTTTTTATTGTAGTGGGGGATGCCATGCCAATAACTTAGCCTTTAGAAATTCTCTATTAAAGCCTTATCAAATGGGTTGTGAGCTTCAGAAGAAGAGACTGGAATGTGCTATATATCTTCAGGTCCAAAAACATCTAACCCCCCAGTAATTTTCTGGGAAAGGCACATTTATTGAACTAATGGAATAAAATGTATAATTAAGGGGAAAATATAGGAAAATTTTACGGTTTATCTTTCACACTATTCTGTGGTATAATTAGCCTGATTGTTTTTAGCTTGTCTACAAATGACAGTTTAAGCTATTACAATAGACACACCAGAAAGGTGGGTGACAAACTACAGATAAAATTCTGTAGTCTTTATGGAGCTTATTGCAAAATTAATGGGGCAGAACAAGTCCAGTAAAAACCTCATCTTTTTAACTCTAGGGATTTTTGTTTTACTAATAGGGTTGATAGTTTTCCTAAATCAAGCGGATGGTTATGTTGTTAGTATTGATGGCGAAACCATTGGAGTAGTTGAGGACAAGACCTTGATAGAAAAGGCTTTAGAGGAACTACGCTTAGAGCAGGAAACAACAAGTCAACTCCAACTTACGGAATACAGCAATAACATCGAGATAGTCGAAGCCCAAGATGGAGTAGGAAATGTTCTAAATTTAGAGGAGCTCAAGAATATCTTAATTGAAAAAGTTGATTGGTTAGTTTTAGCTACTGCAATTGAGATTAATGGAGAACCTAAAGTTTATGTAAAAAGTTTAGAAGAGGCTCAATTGGTATTGGACCAGCTTAAAGAAAAATATTGCCCCGAAATTAAGGAAGGTAAGATTTTAACCACAGAATTTGAAGAAGAAGTCACATTAGGTTCTGTAGAAACTAGTTTAAAAAAGATAATGGATACTTCTCAAGCCTTAGATTTTCTGGTTAATGGTACCGATAAGATTGAAACATATAAGGTGAAAAAAGGTGATACCTTATGGGATGTAGCCTTAGCCAATAATCTTTCAGTCAAAGAGTTAAGGGAAGCTAATCCTCAATTAAAAAAAGATACCCTTTCTATAAACCAGGAACTATATCTAGTGAAGAAAGAACCTATTATCAATGTAACTACTATTGCTGAAGTAACTAAAGAAGAAACAATTAAATATGACACCAAATATGTAAATAATTCTGATTTATGGAGAGGTCAAACCAAGGTTGACCAAAAGGGTGTAAATGGTAAAAAGGAAGTTACATATAAAATAGTAAGTAAGAATGATGTGGAAGTTGAAAAAGAAGTTTTAAAGGAAACTATTTTAGAAAAACCTGTTACACAAATAGTTCAAAGAGGTACACAAGTGATGGTTGCCTCTCGGGGTGGCGGAGGAGGAACAGGTCAGCTTGCTTGGCCTTTACGAGGAGCTATAACTTCACCCTATGGTAAGAGAGGATCAGGTTTCCACACTGGAATGGATATTAATGGTGATACTGGGGACCCCATTTTTGCAGCAGAAAAGGGCAAAGTCATTTATGCCGCTTGGCGTGGTAATTATGGCTATTGCATCGATATTGATCATGGGGATGGTTTATTGACTAGATATGCCCATTTATCTAAAATAGAGGTTTCCACTGGTCAAGAGGTAACCCGTGGTCAGCAGATTGGTCGAGTTGGTAGTACAGGGCGAAGCACTGGATCCCATTTACATTTTGAAGTTAGGGTAAATGGCAACCATGTTAGTCCATCTAGATATTTAAATTAACACAGGAACTAATTCCTGTGTTTTTTTATTCCTGAGACTTTCAAATATGCTATAATTCCATATATAGGTAATGGATATACTAAGAAAAAATGATAGGAGAAAACAGGAAATCCTATAGGAGGGCAAAATAATGTATGATGTTATAATAGTAGGGGCTGGTCCTGCTGGCATGACAGCAGCAATTTATACTACGCGAGCAGGTTATAAAACCCTAATAGTTGATAAGGCTGCTCCTGGAGGCCAAGCCTCTAACACTGACCTTATAGAAAATTACCCAGGCTTTCCCGATGGTGTTTCAGGTCCAGAATTAATGATGAAATTTTATGAGCAAGCGGGTAATTTAGGGGCCCAGTATAGTTTTGAGAATATCACTGAGTTAAAGTTAGAAGGGGATGTAAAAAAAGTGATTACCCCTAGCAATACTTATGAAGCTAGGGCAGTAATTATTGCCACTGGTGCCCGCCCCTTAACCTTAGGGGTGCCTGGGGAGGATAAGTTTATCGGAAAAGGCGTATCTTACTGTGCAACCTGTGATGGCTTCTTCTTTAAAGGTAAGAATGTAGTCGTGGTGGGGGGAGGGGATACTGCCGTCCAAGAGGCCTTATATTTAACTAAAATATGTAGCAAGGTTACCTTGATTCATCGCCGGGATCAACTACGAGCCACCAAAATTTTAAGGGATAAAATTCTAGCTAATGAAAAGGTTGAAGTAATTTGGGATACTGTGGTTGAAGAGATTATTGGTGAGAATCAAGTTGAAGGAGTCAGAATCCACAACTTGAAGACGGGAGAAAAATCTATTTTGCCTACGGAAGGGGTTTTTGTCTTTATCGGCTATCTTCCCAATAGCGACTTTTTATCCTCTCCAATAGAACTAGATCAGAGAGGTTATATCATCAGTGATAGTGGGCTAAGAACAAATATCCCTGGGGTTTTTGTTATTGGGGATGTACGCCAGAAAGCTATAAGACAGGTAGCAACTGCTGTGGGGGATGGAGCTCAAGTGGTGGTAGCTCTGAGTGAATATTTAGAAGGATAGGAGGAAGTAAGAAGTGAACAGGAAAGGCTTCCAAGAGGGACCGAGAAAGGTCGCCCTCATCATTTTGGTAGTAATGCTTTGCTTAGGTCTATTACTACCTTCTTGTGCAGGCATTTTTTATTATTAATAGAGGATTGATACCGTGGGCACCCCTTTTCCCAGATATTACATCAACAGCTCTTATATAAATGATGATATACTGAACTTTGCACTATTATCATATATATAATATCAAGTTGTTGAGCTGGATGGAGAAAAGGGGTGTTAGTATGGACTTTATCACCAGCAATAAATTGCTAATATTCATTCTAATAATAATCCTCTTAAGCATGTTAACTTTTGCAATAGACTTCAATAAGGTTAAGGCTTATGGTTATCAAGGCCTTCGTAGCCTTCATAAATCATATCTAGATTACAAAACTGCCGATTTTTATCAAATAGAAAAAAATAACTTCTCAGTCAAATATACAGGTATTCCCAAGGAAACTGCTCAACTGGTTTTGGAGACAGGTCAAGAAGTATTTAATCCAGTTAGTGAGCTATTAGGCTATGCACCTTCTGGTAAAATACCCGTAATTGTTTATCCTACCAAAGAAGCACTTAATAAAAGCTTCGGCTGGGAAGGGGATAAAAGTGCCATGGGTGTCTACTGGATGGGTACCATTAGGATTTTAGCACCTGAAGCTTGGCTTGAGGGTGCTAGCCAAGAGGAAAAAGCGGTGGCTTTCAAAACTATGGGACCTATGGCTCATGAGTTTGCTCATTTGGTTGTTGATTACAAGACTAAGGGCAATTATACTCGCTGGTTCACAGAAGGAATTGCTCAATATGCGGAAAAGGAATTAATAGGTTTTATTTTAGATGAACCTACTCAAAAAGCTAAGGCTAATATTTACTCTTTTAGCCAATTGGATAGCACCTTTGATGATCAACCAGACCAAGAGCTAGCTTATTGGCAATCGCTAGTGGCCATTGAATATTTAATAGAAAAGTACCAACCAGAAGTACTACAGGATTTATTAAATGAGCTTGCTTTGGGGAATAATTTAGATAATGCCTTTAGAAAGGTATTGGGTTACGACACTTTAGAATTTGAAAGTATTTTAAAAGAATATATAAATGAAAGCCTTCTTGAAAATGCTGCCTAATCTAGGCAGCATTTTCGTATTAGCAGTAAGAAATAGGGGCATGCTAATTACAGTAATTAGCAGGATAATTTTAAGGGGGTTTAGTAATGGACAAGGATGAAAGATTGGCTCGGTCTATTGAGAACATAATCAAAGAAAAATTCCAAGGAACACCTTTAGATATTAATTTTCAAGTAATTAATGGTTATGTAAAGATTTATGGAGTAGTGGACACTTTAGCAGAGCGAGAAAGAATAGGGAGCTTGATAGCAGATATTCCCCATATTAAAGGTGTCGATAATGGCTTGACCATTGGTACTGATAATTATCAAGATGATAAGGAAATAGAACAGTTAGTTGCGGAGCGCTTTTCCAAAGATCGACGAATAAATCTGAAAAATATTGGCGCTCAGTGTGATAAAGGAGTAGTTATTTTAAGGGGTCAAGCAGCCAATTTAGGCGAGATAGAGATTGCTAAGGAATTAGCGACCCAAGTGCATGGGGTTCGGGATGTCAGGTCTTTAGTAAAAATTAGTGAGGAAGCCCAAGAAATAGATGATATATCAATTGTTAACAGTATAGAAAGCTTTTTTGCCATCTTCAGTTTAGTAGATGCCGAGGATGTAGAAACCAGTTGTGAAAAAGGAATAGTCACTTTAATTGGTCTAGTGGACGATAATGAAGAAAAAGAAGCAGCCGAAGCTATTGCTAAGGCTGTTGATGGTGTGCGATTAGTTATTAATAAATTGAAGACCCGGCAGGGAGGCGCTAGCCAAGATAAATATTTAACTAATAAATTAAGAAGAGCTTTGCATAAAGACCCACGGATAAGTACCGCCCAAATTCAAGTGGATGTTATTGGTGAAACTGCCTATCTTAGAGGTCAGGTTTATAGTAACGAAGCTAAAAAAGAAGCAGAAGAAGTGGCTAGGGAGTTAAAGGGTATTAAGAGAATAGTGAACGATCTAACAGTGGCCTACCATTAGTTTTTGCCTACTTTATTTAGTAGGCTTTAAGCAAATTTTTCAGACAAAACTAGATAATAATGAATTGAAATACAAAGGCATTATTAGATATACTAAGGTATATATAGAACTGATTGGGGGACAAAATGAGAGTATGTACCTTAGCAAGCGGAAGTAGTGGCAACTGTATTTATTTAGGTACAGGGCAAACTAATATTTTAATTGATGCAGGGATAAGTTGTAAAAGAATAAATGATAGGCTACAGGAACAGATAGGAATAACAGGTCAAGATATTGACGCAATTTTTATTACCCATGAACATACTGACCATATCCAAGGCCTTGATGTTTTTACCAGGAAGTTTAAAACTCCTGTCTATACTACTCAAGGTACTTGGCAGAGTATAAGGGATAAGTTCAAGAATATTGATTCCGATTTGTACTGTAATATAAGTAATAACCAAAGTTTACATATTGATGATTTTTCCTTTGATATCTTTGGAACATCGCATGATGCCTCGGATTCTATAGGTCTTTTAGTGAGTAATAAGGAAAAACGATTAGGGGTAGCTACTGATTTAGGTATGCTTACCTCTGATATAATTGAAACCTTAAAGAACTCCGATGCTCTTATTCTCGAAGCAAATTATGATCCAGGGATGTTATTAAGGGGGAAATACCCCAGCTTTTTAAAGAGAAGGATAGCAGGCCCAAAGGGTCACCTTTCCAATGAAGAAGCAGCCAAGGGTCTATTGGAGTTAATTGGAGAAAGGACAAAAACCGTTATTTTAGCTCATTTAAGTCAGGAGAACAACTTGCCCAGCCTAGCCCGAAAAACCATTGAACAAATTTTCAAAGAAAACCAAGTAAATCATTCTTTTAATTTAGAAATAGCTCCTCGTTCCCAACCAGGGGCATGCATAAATATTTAAAAGGAGGTATTTTATGTATGAGCTATTTTAATTCTGATGAGTTTGAGAATAGTCCTAGTAAATTAAGTTATTTCTTGGTAGCCTTAGTTGCGGCAATACTAGGAGGAATAGTATCCTTGTATATGGCCCCAATGATTTTAGGGGATAATTGGGTTGGCAATAATATTGGCTTGCAGCAACCAGCCATTCCTAATATTCCCAGGGAGAATTATGAGGATGATTCACCAGTAGTGGCCATTGCGGAACAAGTTGGACCTACCGTAGTAGGAGTTAGCAATAGAGGACAGTATCGGGATTTCTTCGGGAGAACTATTAACCAAGAAATCGGTAGTGGTTCGGGAGTAATCATAGATGCTAGAGGATACATAGTTACTAATTTCCATGTTATTGATAAAGCCCAGGAAATAATTATAACCTTACATGACGGCAGAAAGACCACCGCAGAAATAATTGGCTCGGATCCAACTACGGATTTAGCAGTTTTAAAAATAGAGGAAGAGAATCTGCCCGTTGCTATTTTAGGGGATTCGAATAATTTGCGTCAGGGTGAACTGGTAGTGGCCATAGGAAACCCCCTAGGTATAGAATTTGCTGGTTCAGTAACTGTAGGTGTAGTAAGTGCCACTGAGCGGACCCTCACAATTGAAGATAGACAATTTAAATTAATTCAAACGGATGCGGCAATCAACCCTGGTAATAGTGGTGGAGCTTTAGTAGATAGAAATGGTCTCTTGGTGGGGATTAATAGCGCCAAGCTTGTGGTACAAGGGGTAGAAGGCATGGGTTTTGCCATACC
>JAAZJU010000059.1 GCA_012800195.1 Clostridia bacterium | reverse complement strand
GAAAAACTAATGTTATTGGTCTTTGTGCTAATTCTCTCATTATGGATTTTAGGATCAAATCTTGGAATTAATGCCACTACCACTGCCTTAATCGGATTATCAGTGTTGTTGTTGACCAGTGTACTTTCCTGGGAAGATGTTAAGAAAGAAACAGGAGCTTGGGACACCTTATGTTGGTTTGCTGCTCTTGTTATGATGGCTAGTTTTCTTAATTCCTTAGGAATGATTCCTTGGTTTAGTGAAACTATGGCTAGTGTTGTTGGAGGTATGTCCTGGCTTACTGCCTTTGTTATCTTAGCTCTTGTCTATTATTACAGTCACTATTTCTTCGCCAGTAATACAGCCCATGTTAGTGCCATGTATGCTGCTTTCCTAGCTGTAATGATTGCTGCCGGTGCTCCTGCAATGCTTGCTGCTTTAGTATTGGCTTTCTTCAGTAGTTTGTTCTCTTCCACTACCCATTATGGTACAGGACCTGCGCCAGTATTTTTTGGTTCTGGCTATGTTACTCAAGGGGAATGGTGGAGAATAGGGTTCTTTGTTTCTTTAGTTCATATCGTAATTTGGGTGTTCATTGGTGGAGCTTGGTGGAAAGTTCTTGGACTTTGGTAAGAGCAAATAAGGTGTAGATAATAGCAAAATATTATCTACACCTTTTATATTCTAGAACTTAGATTCCCCCGATAAAGGGGATGAATAGGGCCAGGATAATTCCCATACCTAGGGCATAGCGGGAATTTAAAAGGGGACCCATTTGCCAAGGACTATATTTACAGATACCAGACATCACTAAGGCAGTGCCGGAAAAGGGTGAAGTCATAACAGCTAGGCCAAAGGAGGCCAAAAGGACCATGGCGTAACCCTCCACTGTTAAACCTAAGGTTTGAGCACTAACCGTAGTAGCAAAGGTAGCGCAGGTTATCACAGGGTGAACCCCTAGTACTGCTAAGAGAACTATGATGCAAATGATTAATAAAATTGCCAAAAAGGGAATAGTAATTGTATTCAGATGGAGAAGAGTGGGGATTAATTTTCCTATCCCAGTTATCTCTAGTGCTTTACCGAAAAAACCTGCAGCTGCAAAGATAATGATTTCATCTTTTTTATCTAATAGGCCAACCTGATAATAATTTTTCAATTCATTTTGATAGATAGCCATCTTCCCTTGTACTATGGCCAGACCAAGAGGGTAAATAATTGCCACAATAGGTACAATCACTAAAATATTTAAATCAGTAAAAATATTTAAAAGAAGTACAAAAGAAATCAAAAGGCTAAAGATACCTACTAGCTTCCAAAGATTTTTCTTATCTTGGGAGGTAAGGTCTAGTAAAACTGCCTTTTCCAATTCGCTGACCAAGTCATTTTCTTTTTTCATGGTTGTTATTGTAGTTAATAACCAATTACTAAGGAGGATAAGTATTGATATTGATAATCCAAGGGGTACGATGCTAATCCAGGGTATATCTAAGGAATGAATAATTACAGCTACTGCAACATAGTTAGGAGACCAAAAAAGAGCCGCCAGGTTACCTCTTAACATAGAACGGAAAAGAATGCGTTCATAATCTAAACTTGCTTTTTTCTGGTAAAGCAAATTATAAACTACTTGCATTGCCCCTAGATTTAAAAGGGAGGCTAAGAAAAATGTCAATAGGGCTGAAAAGTTAGCTAAAGTAACGGTATTTTTAATATATTTTAGAGAAAATTTTTCAAGGGAACTTTGGTAATTTTCATATTTTAGGGGAAAACTTAAGAAAGGTAAGGAAATAAATAGAGCCACTAGACCGGTATTTGAGCCTAGGGCACTAACCCAATGTTCAAGGTCCGCATTAAAGTAAAGAAGCATAGCACTGCCTATAATTAAAAGAACTAGGGAGATATTACGATTAGATTTATTTGCTACTGGAAAAGATTGAATAAGAATAATCACTATGAAGAATGCTGTTAAGGGGAGAAAAAAAATATTATAGATAAAGGCCGAGAGAATATAGATCAATCCAAAGATTATTAGAACAAGCTGTCTAGAGTTTTTAAACAAGTCTGTTTTAAACATTTAAAGCACAACCTCTTTTCTATATACCACGATTATAGCATACATTGACATAAAGTAGGCTCGTTGATATAATTTTGGCGTGTTTAAAGGGTATATAAATAGATGCACTTATAGAGGAGGCGGGCTTTAAAGATGGATAAATATACAAAGAAAGTACTGATTTCTGAGGAAAAAATTAAGGAAAAAATTGAGGAACTTGGCGCCCAAATAAGCAAGGATTACCAAGGAAAGGACCTTTTGATGATTTGCGTTTTAAAAGGTGCTGTAGTATTCATGGCTGACTTAATCAGGGAAGTTAAAATACCCGTTGATATTGACTTTATGGCTGTTTCTAGCTATGGATCTTCCACTTCTTCCTCTGGGGTAGTAAGAATATTAAAAGACCTCAATGAAAGCATTGAAAACAAACATATAATAATCGTGGAAGATATTGTTGATACTGGTCTAACTTTGAAGTACCTAGTTGAAAACTTGAAAAGCAGAGGTCCAGCCAGTATTAAAATCTGTACCTTTTTAGATAAACCAGAAAGAAGAAAGGCTGATATAACACCAGATTATTGTGGCTATTCTATTCCCGATGAATTTGTAGTAGGTTATGGCTTAGATTTTGCGGAGAAATACCGCAATCTTCCTTATGTTGCTGTCCTAGATTCAGAAGCATATAAATAAGACAAGTTCGATACCCCACAGGGGGTATCTTCTTTATTAATATTATGAACCAACTTGAGGAGGCCTAATAATGGATTGGGGAAAACATGATACCGTGTTAGTACTAGATTTTGGAGGCCAGACCAATCAACTGATAACAAAACGATTGAGGGATTTAAATGTCTATTCGGAAATGTTACCTTACAATGTATCCCTAGAAACAATTAAGGGATATAATCCTAAGGGTATTATTTTTTCTGGCGGCCCCGCTAGTGTTTATGGAGAAAACTCTCCCAAATGTGATCCCGAGATATTGAAATTAGGTATTCCCATATTAGGTATATGTTACGGTATGCAATTAATAACCCACCTACTGGGTGGCACTGTAGAAAAGGCCACCACTCGGGAATATGGTAAAGCCATTATGAAGGCCGATAACCAGAGCAAACTTTTTTTAAATATGGATAATGAGCAAGAGTGTTGGATGAGTCACGGGGATTATATTTCTATGGTTCCTGAAGGCTTTATCAGTATCGGACAAACAGCCCATACACCCTTTGCGGCCTTTGCCAATGAGGAGAAAGCCCTTTATGGAGTCCAATTTCATCCCGAGGTAAAACATACTGTCAATGGTACGAAAATATTAGAAAACTTTTTATTCGAAATATGTAAGTGTCAGGCAGACTGGACTATGGGTTGCTTTATTTGTGAAGAGATTGAAAGTATTCGCCAAAAAGTAGGTAATAAAAAAGTTATCTGCGGGTTAAGTGGTGGTATAGACTCCTCAGTAGCAGCAATCTTAGTACATAAAGCTATAGGAGATAAACTAACCTGTATCTTTGTTGATCATGGATTTATGAGAAAGAACGAACCTGAGCAGGTTAAGGAAATCTTTGGAGAGAAATTTGGTATCCCCTTAGACTTTGTGGATGCCAAGGAAAGATTTTTAAATAAAGTAGCTGGTATTACTGATCCCGAGGAAAAAAGAAAAATAATTGGGGAAGAGTTTATCAGGGTATTTGAAGAAGAAGCAGCTAAGCTTGGTAATATTGAATTTTTAGTTCAAGGCACCCTTTATTCTGATGTTATTGAAAGTGGTACAGAAACAGCGGAAACCATTAAAAGTCATCATAATGTGGGTGGCCTTCCCGAAGATATGAAATTCCAATTAGTCGAACCTCTGAGAAATCTATTTAAAGATGAAGTAAGACAGGTAGCCAGAGAATTAGGCTTACCTTCTGAGATTGTTAATCGTCAACCTTTCCCGGGACCTGGTTTAGCCATTAGAATCATTGGTGAAATAACTCCAGAAAGATTGGATATTTTAAGAGAAGCTGATAGGATAATTTTAGAGGAAATTAGAAAGGCTGGCCTTTATGAAAAAATCTGGCAGACTTTTGCTATATTACCTACCATTAAATCAGTAGGAGTAATGGGTGATGGTAGGACCTATGCTTATCCAATAGTTTTTCGGGCTGTAGAAAGCGATGATGCCTTGAGTGCTGATTGGGCAAAGCTACCCTATGATTTATTAGAGAAAATTTCTAATAGAATCGTTAACGAAGTTGAACATGTTAATCGAGTAGTTTTTGACATAACTAGCAAGCCCCCTGGGACAATAGAGTGGGAGTAACCCATTTTAAGTAGTACCCCATGTCTGTTTCAAGGGGAAGGAGTTTTTTGGAAACTCAAGGGTCAGGAGGGGAAAAAATGGCAAAGCAACACATCTATCTCTGTATTGACCTAAAATCCTTTTATGCTTCCGTAGAATGTGTAGAGCGTGGGTTGGACCCCATGACTACTAACCTGGTGGTTGCAGATCCAGAACGCTCAGATAAAACTATTTGTCTCGCAATTACTCCTGCCATGAAGTCCCTGGGCATTCGTAATCGTTGTCGTGTGTTTGAAATACCGAAGAATATCGAATACATTATGGCTCCTCCTAGAATGCAGAAATACATTGACTATGCTGCCGAGATATACGGGATTTATCTCAAATATATCTCTAAAGATGACATCCATGTATATTCCATTGATGAGGCATTTCTAGATATTACCTCTTATCTTCCCATTTATGGATTGACGGCTAAGGAAATGGCTATAAAGCTTATGGCGGAGATTATGAACAATGTTGGTGTTCCTGCCACTTGTGGTATTGGTACAAATCTGTACCTTGCAAAAATTGCGCTGGATATTACCGCGAAACACAGCCCAGACTTTATCGGCTACCTGGATGAGGAAAGCTATCGACGGACACTTTGGGAACATCGCCCCATCACGGATTTCTGGCGTGTGGGTACTGGTATTGCCACGCGACTTGAAAAGCTTGGCATCCATACCATGGGACAGGTAGCTCAGGCCAATGAAGAGATGTTGTATAAAGAATTTGGCATCGATGCAGAGCTACTTATTGATCACGCTTGGGGGCGGGAACCGACAACCATAGCAGATATCAAAGCTTATAAACCTAAGAACAACAGTCTAACCAGCGGTCAAGTTCTCATGCGGGATTATTCCTTTGAAGAAGGCCGGCTGATAATCCGCGAGATGATGGATTTAATGTGCCTTGATTTGGTGGATAAAGATCTTGTCACAGGGTCGGTTACCATCTATGTGGGATATTCTAATGTTCTGAAAGCGAAACCAGCTAAAGGTACTATATCCTTTGGAACGCAGACTAATGCCAATAGTATAATAATTCCAGCTGTTGTCAGTCTGTACGAACGGGTTGTTGACCGCAATAAACCAATTCGTCGGGTGAACATCACCTGCAATAAAGTCGTTCCAACAGAGGCCCAAAGCCAGCAGCTTAGTCTGTTTGACAATGTGGGTGAAGATCTAGAGCGCAATTACAAAATACAAAAAGCCGTACTTGATGTTAAAAAGAAATACGGAAAAAATACAATTATCAAGGCTATGGACCTTGAAGAAGCTGCTACTACCATCGAACGCAACAGACAGATTGGAGGTCATAAAAGCGGTGAATAGAACAAGGAAAAAGATGCCTATCCCTGAGCGAGCAAAGCAGTTTATGCCTTTCGCTGCCGTTCAGGGACTTAGGGAGGCTCTAGAAAAAAAGGAAAAAGTTATTGTTCCTAGAATAATATTATCAGAAGAAATGGCGATGGAGCTTAACCAGAAGATACAATTACTCCAAAAGGGCATGGTTATAACTATCACCTATTTTCAAGATGGTGAGTATATCCAGACTACTGGTACTGTTACCTTGTTTGATAAGGTCAACCGTGTACTACGGATAGTGAATATGGAAATACCCTTTGAGGATATTGTTGAGATTACATTCTCAGACTGAGATAGCGGTCTAGAAAATATTTGACTATGGAAATATAAAATATATAAAGTTTATTTCAAAAATTTAAACTACGGTTAATCCTTTGGTTAGCTGTAGTTTTTTATTTGTACCAGAAATTTTTGTTGACAGCATCGGTATCCTAGAAGCTTTCGGAAATTATATTCATTCTTTTACATATTGTTTATATAATGGTAATACATGGAGGAAAGCTGAAGGAGGGAGTAAAGTGAGAGAATTAATTGCAAACATAATAAAGCTTGAGTGGGGTATGTTCGATAAAGTAAACAATAAGGGTGGTAGAGCTGATTGTCAAAATAACAAGCAGACTTTTATTGCTATGCGTGCCAGTCAATTTGAGGCATGGAATCAAGAGGTTCTCCAAAGCTATTTAAATGATCTCTTGGAAGCTGAAGCATCTGGCAGAAACCTTTTAACAGAAAAGTATGCGTATATGATGGAGTTTACTTCACCTGGAGAGTTTTCGGCGATAAAAGATGTGCTTCCGGAAATTAGTGAGGAAAAAGAAAACCTGATCGAAGAAATTTCTAGAATTAAAATGGAGTGGACGGAGGATATGCATGCAAGATATCCTTTAGCGGCTAGTCAAGGAAGACCACTATATAGTAGCGAAGATGGACCTAATGTAGTTTCCATTGAAACATATATGGTTGGTGAATTAAAAACATATTCAACAAACACACTTGCTCTTCTTCTTAATATGATTAAAGGGATCAAAAAAGAAGGAAAAAACCTGCCTGTTATGATTCTGAATAACACGGCTTGCAAATATGGCTATAAATCTGTAGATGAACTTGAAGAAAAATTAAGGGAAAGAGTTATAAATAAATGATAAATTTCCTATTTTTAAAAGGAATTGACAAGTGTGATGGAGTATATTATATTAAATCATTGAAAGGATAGGTGTACAAGCAGTGAAGGAATCTTACGCTTCTGCTTCGGAGCCTCCTAACCGACGATACAGACAATACACGGAATTAACTATTTTTAGGAGATCAGGACAAGCGTTAAAATATTTCAAACACAGAGCAGAGGGCAATTTAATGTTGTCCTTTTTGTTGTGTGTTTTTTTATTATAATAAACACCATATAACCTATCGCAAAAGTTGCAAAAAAACTAGAATTTAAAGATATATTTGGGAGGATAAAATCTTGGATACGAGTCCTTTGATATGGTTATTTTTGCTTCAGCTTATATTTATAGGTCTTAATGCAGTTTTTGCTTGTGCGGAAATTGCTGTTATCTCTATGAATGATAATAAGTTGGCAAAGCTGGCTACTGCTGGAGATAAGCGTGCCTTACGTCTCACTGAGCTACTTGAACAACCTGCAGGCTTTCTAGCTACAATTCAAATTGGCATTACTTTAGTCAATCTTTTAAGTAGTGCTGTTGCAACAGAGAATTTTTCTGATCGTTTGGTAGAGTGGTTTGTTAATATTGGTATTAATATTCCTGCAGCCATGGTCAGCATTTTATCTGTGGCTACTATTACAATTCTATTAACCTATTTCACTGTACTGCTTGGCGAATTGATTCCTAAACGGTTGGCCATGAAAAAAGCAGAACAAATTGCTCTGGGAATGTCTGGCCTTATCTATGTGGTTAGTAAAATATTTACCCCTGTGGTTTGGCTTTTCACCATATCAACCAATGGTATTTTACGGCTTTTTGGTATTGATCCTCATAGTGTTGAGGAAGAAAATGTAGAGGAAGAAATCCGCATGATATTAGATGTGGGCAAACAAAAAGGTACCATATTGCCTGATGAACAGGATATGATACAAAACATATTTGAATTCGATGATACTTCCGCTGGAGAGATAATGACTCATCGTACTGAGGTTACTGTTTTGTGGCTGGATGAAACCGATGAACAATGGGAACAGACTATCAATGAAAGTAGATATTCTATCTATCCCATTTGTTCAGATAGCCCAGATGATATAATCGGAGTTTTAAACGCAAAGGATTATTTTAGACTAAAAAATAAAACTCGTGATCAGGTGATGGAAAATGCTGTACAACCTGCCTGTTTTGTCCCAGAAACTGTTCGGGCAGATGTATTGTTTCGCAATATGAAAAAGTCTAGAAATCATTTTGCTGTCGTTGTAGATGAATATGGTGGTATGAGTGGGATTATCACCATGAATGATTTGTTGGAAGAACTGGTAGGAGATCTAGAAGATGACATTTCCATGCCTGCAAAATCCCCATTGATTGAGCCTATAGATTCAAAAACCTGGCGTATACAGGGTATAGCGCCCCTTGATGAGGTAGCAGAGCAGCTTGGCGTATTGTTACCTTTTGAAGAATATGAAACTTTTGGGGGCCTAGTTTTTGGAATTTTAGGAACTATCCCAAGCGATGGTAGTACACCAGAGCTTGAGGAATATGGGTTAATCATAAAGGTTAAAAAGATTAAAGACCGCAGATTGGAAAGTGCGGTTGTTTGCCTGTCTGATGCTGAACAAAAGGAGGCCAAAGGGTAGGCTAAATCAACTAATCCAGAAATAACATGTGGAAAGTTTTCAATAGTTGCATTATTATAATTGTAGTGGTAAGATTATGTCAATTTAATAAGAAACGGAATAAGTTATGTGCCTTTTAAAGCACATACGGGAAGTCTGGTGTAAATCCAGCGCGGTTCCGCCACTGTGATGGGGAGTCCTACTACACAATGCCACTGGGGTTAAGAGCTCTGGGAAGGCGTAGATGGATGTTGATTCTAAGTCAGGAGACCTACTTATTCTAAGTTCACCGTTATGACCCACGGGTAATGGGCAGGGGAAGGGAAAGATTATGGGAAAGCTCTATTGTTTTCTGTCTTTTTTGAGGTAAACCTCTGTACTTATCGTGCAGAGGTTTTGTTTTTTTAGAAAAGCATATTCTAGTTTTAGCAGAAATTATTTTAATAAAGACTGGAATATAGGAGGCTTATTATGACCGAACATATTCTTAAAGAAAAAGGTTTACAAGAGACTTCTCAAAAAATATTAAACAAAGATGAAAAAATTCTTAGAAGTGATAGCTTGGAGAAGGTTTGGCAAGAGGGGCGGTATTGGCGCAGGGGCATAACAACTGGAACCTGTGCCACCGCAGGAGCTAAGGCAGCAACCCAATTGTTATTAACCAACCAGGCTGTGAGTGAGGTAGTTGTTGACCTTCCCAGCGGCCAAAAGATAAGAGTGCCTGTTAAGGATTTAGCTAAAGAAGGAGATATTGCCTACTGTACAGTTATTAAGGACGGTGGGGATGATCCTGATATAACCCATGGTTTACCTATTGTAGCTCAGGTTCAATTAACTACTGATAACGAAATTGTAATCCAAGGGGGACCAGGGGTAGGACAGGTTACTAAGTCTGGACTGCAAATCCCCCCTAACCAGGCTGCTATCAATCCCGTGCCTCGACGGATGATTAAGGACAATGTGGGACAATTACTTAACCCAGGGCAGGGAGCCCTTATTACCATCAGTGTTCCCGGTGGTGAAGAAAAAGCTTTACATACCATGAATCCTCAGTTAGGAATTTTAGGGGGCATTTCTATTTTAGGCACTACTGGCATAGTGGAGCCTATGTCTGAGGAAGCCTTTAAAAACTCCTTAGTTGTCAGAGTCCGACAGGTTAAAGCCTTAGGTTACGATACTTTAATTTTAGTTCCTGGCAGAATAGGAGAAAAGGCTGCTCAAGAAAAATACAATCTGCCCGAGGAATTGATGGCTCAAATGAGTAACTTCGTAGGTTTTATGCTGGAAAAGGGAGCTCAAGAAGGCTTTAAGAAGATTTTAATTATTGGACATTTAGGAAAAACGGTTAAGCTAGCTTCGGGAATTTTCCATACTCATAGTCGCATCGCTGATGGTAGACTGGAAACCATTGCCGCTTGGTTAGGAACCTTGGGAGCAAAACCTAATTTTCTTAAAGAGATTCTAACCCAGGTTACCACGGAAGGGGCTGTAAATTTAATCAGGAAACAGGGCTATGAAGAAGTTTTTGAAATATTAGCCAGAAAAGGGGAAGAACGGTGCAAAAGTTATCTTCGAGGTCAAGTGGAGGAAGTGGGTATAGTTATTACTGATATTGAGGGGAATCCGTTAGGATTAGGCCCAGTAGCTAGGAAAATTGGGGGTGAGCTGGATTGGGCAATAAAGTAAAGGTGATTGGTATAGGTCCAGGAAGTGCCGAATATCTGTTGCCGAAAGCCTTGCAGGAAGGGGAACTTTGCAAGGTCTTAATCGGGTCAGCCCGGGCTTTAGAGCTTTTTAATACTAAAGGTAAAGAAACCAAGATTATAGATAAAAATTTAATGGATGTTTTAGAGTTTATTGAGGAAAAAAGAAAGACTGAAGTGGTCGGGGTTTTGGTTAGTGGTGACCCAGGTTTTTATAGTATGTTAGCCTTTCTTAAAAAGCATATTCCTTCAGAGGATCTGGAGGTAATTCCGGGGATAAGCTCCTTGCAAATAGCTTTTAGTAGGCTCAAGCTTATTTGGCAGGAGGGGTATTTACTTAGTATTCATGGTCGCCCCTTAGATAATTTAATTCCCTATATGGAGAAAAGAAAAGTTTTAGGTGTACTAGTGGATAAGAACTGTTCTCTAGAGGAAATAAAACTACTTTTAAAAAAGTGGGGTCGATGGAAAATCCATATTTGTGGTAATCTAACCTATCCCGAAGAATTTATTATAACCTTTAATACTGATGAAGAGGTACCAACGGTATCCTTGGATAATTGTGTGGTGGTGATTGAACCTGATGAAGAATAGAGATTATTGGCTTAGGCAAGTACCTGGCATCCCTGATACAGAGTTTTTGCGGGGCAAAGTGCCCATGACCAAGGAAGAAGTTAGAGTGGTTACTTTAGCCAAGGGCAAAATTTTTCCTGAGGCTATAATTTACGATATTGGGGCTGGTACGGGCTCTTTATCCATAGAAGCTAGCCTCCTAGCTAAGGATGGGCAAGTTTGGGCTTTGGAGCGTAATCCTGAGGCCATTGAGCTTATTAAGAAGAATAAAGAAAAGTTTCAGGTGAATAACTTAGAGATTTTAGCTAAGGAAGCCCCAGAGGGTCTAAGGGAATTACCATCAGCTGATGTGATTTTTATTGGTGGTAGTGGAGGGCATTTGAGAGATATTCTGATGGATTGCCTTGAAAAACTTAATCCTCAAGGGAGAATAGTGTTAAATGCAATTACTTATGAGACATTAGAGCAGACATTGAATATTACCCAGGAAAAGAAACTAGTTTATGAAGTGGTTTCGGTGGGTGTCAGTAGATTAGAACGGGTAAAGGACATTCACATGTGGAAGGGCCTGAACCCAGTACAGATTATAACTTTAACTAGAAAAAGTAACAAGGAGTAGACGCTGATGAAAGGTAAATTATTTGGTATTGGAGTTGGACCAGGAGATCCAGAATTAATTACTGTAAAAGCAGTAAATGTATTAAAAGAAGTTGCTGTAGTTTGTGTTCCCCAGGCTATGCCTGGTAAACCTAGCTTAGCTTTAAAAATTGCTCAGGATTATTTATCTGAGGATATCGAGATTTTGGAATTGGTTTTACCCATGACAGAAAATCAGGATGAATTGGAAAGGGCCTGGCAAGATGCTGGCTTAAAGATTCTTGAACAGCTGGAAAAGGGCAAAAATGTAGCCTTTTTAACTCTAGGAGACCCTTCAATTTACAGTACATATAGTTATGTGAGCAAGGTGATTAAAAGGATGGCTCCTTATATTGAAATAGAAACTATTCCAGGAATAACTTCCTTTTCTTTAGCAGCAGCTAGAGCTGGTGTACCTTTGGTTGAAAAGGATGAATCTTTAATTATTTTACCTGTAGGTGATCGTCAGATTTTGCTAGATAGCTTAATCGGAGAAAGCAATGTGGTCTTGATGAAAATCTCACGGGATTTTGACTTTGTTGTGGATGCCTTGGAAAATAGCGAGAGAATGGATAATGCCTTTTTAGTGTCCCGCTGTGGTCAAAAGGAAGAGAAAATACTTAAAAACATTGGCAATTTAAAGGGTCAGAAGATTGACTATATGTCTTTGATAATTAGCAAGAACCAAGGGGAGGAATTATAATGGTTTACTTTGTTGGTGCAGGTCCTGGGGATGTTGACTTAATAACTGTTAAAGGGGCTAGTCTCTTAAAAGAAGCCGATGTAATTATTTATGCTGGTTCATTAGTTAATCCTGAACATTTAAAGTTGGCCAAAAGGGATGCGGAAATTTACGATAGTGCTTCTATGACCTTGGATGAAGTTTTAAAGGTAATGGTGGAGGCTGTGAACCAGGGAAAAATGGTGGTTAGACTTCATACTGGGGATCCCAGTCTTTATGGAGCAATCCAAGAACAAATGGACCAGTTACATAAATTAGAAATACCTACTAAGGTTGTTCCTGGGGTAAGTTCCTTTTTTGCTGCAGCAGCAAGTATTAAGCGGGAATTAACCTTACCTGATGTCAGTCAAACAGTAATTTTAACTCGTCTTTCTGGTAGAACCTTAGTCCCTGAAAAGGAAAGTTTAGAAAGCCTTGCCAGTCACAGGGCAACTATGGCTATCTTTTTAAGTGTTCAACAAATAGAAGATGTGGTGCGGGAGCTTATCCAAGGGGGATATCCCGATACTACCCCTATAGTTGTAGTTCAAAGGGCATCTTGGCCTAATGAAAAGATAGTTCGGGGTAATCTTAGAGATATTGCAGCAAAGGTTGAGGAAGAAAAGATATTTAAAACTGCCATGATTTTGGTGGGTGATGCGGTGGCTACAGAAGAGTATAGTCTTTCTAAGCTCTATGACCCCAGCTTTACCCATGAATATCGGGAGGCTACAAAGTGAAAGTAGCTATATTTACCCTTAATGCAGAAAGCTTAGAGGTAGCGGAGAAAATTGCAAATTGCTCTAGGTATCGAAGCAAGATTTTTCAGGGTAAAGAAGGCTATGGTTCCTTGGGAGAACTAGTAGCCAGTGTTTATGAAGATTATGATGGTTTAGTATTTATTATGGCTACTGGTATTGTAGTGAGGATTATTGCGCCTCTTTTAAAAAATAAGGCCCTTGATCCAGCTATTTTAGTTATCGATCCCCGAGGAACATTTGTTATTAGTCTTTTGGCAGGTCATTTGGGAGGAGCTAATAGATTAACTAAGGAGATAGCAAAAATTTTAAAGGCCCAGCCAGTGATAACTACCGCCACTGATGTCCTGGGGAAAAAATCTCTTGAAGATTGGGCACAGTACCATGGTTTAGGTATTAAAAATATTCAGGGTTTAGTTAAAATCAATGGGGCTTTGGTAAAGGACGAAAATATTACTATTTATAGTGAATTAAATCCCCAGTATTTTGCCGATTATCCCCTAGGTGAGAAAGAAAGGATACAATTTCTACCTTTAAAGGAACTAGAAAAAGGCAAGAACAAGAACCGTCCCCAAACTTGTGTTGGGATAAGTAGGGCAGGGGGTTTAGAAGATAAGGTTGATCTAGAACTTATTATCCGTAATTTGGTGGTGGGGATTGGTTGTCGGCGGGATACACCCCAGGAAAAGCTCCAGGAATTTTTAGAAGAAGTCTTCTTGGAGGCGGGTTTAAGTTTAGCTAATATAAAGAAGTTTGTTTCTATTGATATCAAGAAAGAGGAAAAAGGGCTAATTGGTTTAGTAAGGAGCTTGAGATTACCCATAGAGTTTTTTACTCCAAAGCAATTGGCTTCAGTCTTTCTTGAACATCCAGATTTGAATTATTCTAAGTTTGTCCAAAAAACAATAGGAGTTGGTGGAGTATGCGAACCAGCAGCCCTTTTAGGGAGCAAGCAGGGAACTTTAATAGTGAAGAAAAAAGCACGAGAGGGCATGACCATAGCCATAGCCGAGGAAAAATTACCATTGTGGGGCTAGGGCCAGGGGATCCAGGTTATTTAACCATTAGAGCCAAAGAGGCTATTGAAGAAGCTGAGATTATCATTGGCTATAAAACCTACATGAATTTAGTAAAGCCTTTATTAAAAGAACAGCAAGTTGAGGAATCTGGGATGCGCAAAGAAGTTGAAAGAGGCATCAGAGCAATAGAATTAGCTGCCGCTGGCCACAATGTAGCTGTAATTAGTAGCGGTGACCCAGGAATCTATGGTATGGCTGGGGTGATTTTAGGAATACTTGAACAAAGAGAATGGAAAGATCAAGTGGAGGTAGAGGTAGTACCTGGTGTATCAGCAGCTAACGCCGCTGCTTCAGTAGTAGGGGCTCCCCTTATGCATGATAGTGTCTTCATTAGTTTAAGTAACCTTTTAACCCCTTGGGAGTTGATTGAAAAGCGTTTAGCTTTAGCCAGTGAAGGGGATTTTGTAATTGCTCTTTATAATCCCAAGAGTATGGGTAGACCTGATTTAATCAATAAAGCCCAAGAAATTATCTTACAACATCGGAAGGCTGAAACTCCCGTAGCTATTGTTCGTAATGCCCGGCGGGAAGGAGAAAGCTTTGTTTTAAGCACCTTAGGGGATTTTACAAAAGAGCATATTGATATGTTTACGGTGGTCATCATTGGCAATTCCCAAAGCTATATTGCTAATAATTATTTAATTACACCTAGAGGGTATAATCTATGATTTTAGTTTTAGGAGGAACAACAGAGGGGCACAAACTGGCCAAAGCTATTCAGGATAAGGGCTGGAAGGTCTTGCTTACCACTGTTAGTTCCTATGGAGGATTCTTGGCCCATGAAAAAGGGGTTACTGAGGTCAGAAGTAAAGCCTTAACTAGATTAGATTTTGAACAATTAATTGACCAAAGGCAAATTAAGGCAGTGGTTGATGCTACTCATCCTTATGCTACTCAAATTTCGGAAATGGTTATTGAGTCCTGTAACGAGTTAAATCTACCCTATGGCCGCTATGAAAGACCAGGCTATGATCTGCCGGATCACCCGCTTTTAATTAGAGTCAAAAGCTATGAGGAGGCAGTTACTGCCCTTAAGCCCTTAGGGGCCAATATTTTTTTAACTATTGGCAGTAGAAGATTAGCGCTTTTTTGTGCCGCTCCGGGAATGCAGAAGAAGAAGATAGTGGCTCGTGTTTTACCAGAGGCAGATGTTATTAAACAATGCCAGGAACTAGGGCTTAAACCTAATCAATTGGTAGCTATGCAAGGGCCTTTTTCCAGAGAAGCCAACCTGTGGATGTTTAAACATTTTCAGACCCAGGTAGTGGTAACCAAGGAAAGCGGCCAGGTTGGTGGATTTTTAAGTAAATGGGAGGCCTGTCTGGAGCTGGGGATACCCTTAATTGTCATAGAAAGACCCCGTTTAACCTACCCTAAGCTATTAATAGAGCAGGAAGATGTTTTGAATTTTATCAAAGAGGTGGAAAATAATGAATAAAGGTGTTGTTATCTTAGCCCACGGAAGTAGAGCAATTGCTTGGGAGGCTAATCAGCTGGTAGTAAAAATTGTAGAAATGTATAAAGTAAAAACAGGTAATAAAAATGTAAAGCCAGCCTATATGAATTCCAAGTCTGGTGGTCCTAGCCTGGAGGATGCAGTTACCGAACTGGTTAAGGAAGGTTTAACAGAGATAATAGTAGCACCTTGGTTTTTAACTGACGGTTTACATATCAGGGAGGATATCCCTGAAATAATTAGTGCTTTGGAAGAAAAATATCCTCAAGCAAAAATTACCTTAGCGAAAGTATTAGGAGCCGATGAAAGAATAGTAGATATTTTAATTGATCGGATTGAGGAGGCGAAATAATGGATTTCATAAAAAACCCCAGAGCCATAGAAGATAAAAGTATGGATATTATTGATGAACTTTTAGGGCCAGTGGATTTTACTACCGAGGAGTTGGCTATTATTAAAAGAATAGTTCATACCACTGGAGACCCTAATTATGCTTCTTTAGTCAAAATTCATCCTGAGGCTATTGAAAGAGGCATTGAGGCCCTTAAAGGGGGCGCATCTATATTTACTGATGTTAAAATGATTCAAGCTGGAATAAATTCTAGGGTATTGGGCGAATTTGGAGGAGAAGTTTATTGTGATATCAGCTCCCCAGCTATTAGTGAAGAGGCTAAAAGAACAGGTTTAACTAGAGCTTTAACAGCCTTTCGTTCTTGGGGCAAAAAAATAGATGGCAGTATTGTAGCCATAGGCAATGCCCCTACAGCACTCTTTGAAGTTTTAAGATTAGCCGAAGAAGAAAATATTAGACCTGCCTTAGTAGTGGGTATTCCTGTTGGGTTTGTAGGTGCGGCGGAATCTAAAGAGGCTTTGGTTAACTCTGATCTCCCCTATATCACCATTCCAGGAACAAAGGGTGGCAGTACCATTACTGTAGCAACCCTTAATGCCTTATTGTATTTGGCTCGGGGAGCAAGGTGGGATTAATGATTAAACAATATCCTCGCTTGGTTATAGCAGGAACCAATAGCGGTGTAGGAAAAAGCATTATATCCACTGGGATTATGCAAGTTTTAACCCAGTTGGGTTATTCTGTACAGGGATTTAAGGTGGGACCGGATTATATTGACCCTAGCTATCATACTTATGCCACGGGGAGACCCTCCCGTAATTTAGATACCTATCTTCTAGGCAAACAGGGCATTAAGGAAATTTACTTGCGCCAAAGTGGCGCCACTGATATTGCCATTATTGAAGGGGTTATGGGCCTTTTTGATGGTAAGGATGGTCGGGGAGAAATGGGTAGTACCGCTGAAGTGGCCAAAACATTGCAAGCCCCTGTTATCCTAGTGGTAGATTGTCGGTCTATGGCCAGAAGTGCTGCGGCAGTTGTTAAAGGTTTTGCCCAATTTGATCCCCAGTTAAATTTAAAAGGGGTAATTCTTAACCAAATAGGTAGTGATAATCACGAGGATCTCTTAAGAGACGCAATGGCTGATTTAGGAATACCAGTGGTGGGGGCAATTAGAAAAGGTTCCTTGCCCAGCCTAACTTCTCGGCATCTGGGGTTAGTTCCTGCGAAGGAAAAGGGTGTGGATCAAGAGGCTTTTAGGCTTTTAACTGAAACCTTAAAGGAAAGTATAGATTTTGAGCTATTACTGAATATATCTTCAGAAGCAGGGAAATTAGATTTAGAAGGATTTTCCCCACATATTTTTGTTGAAGAGACGAAAAATTCCTTTCCGGGTCTAAGAATTGGTTATGCCTGGGATGAAGCCTTTTCTTTTTATTATCAAGATTCTTTGGAATACCTAGAGCATCTAGGGGCAGTCCTAATCCCTTTTAGTCCTCTCTATGATCAAAAGCTTCCAGAGGATTTAGATGGGTTAATTATTGGGGGTGGCTTTCCTGAACTGTATGCTCAAATCCTTAGCGATAATAAGAGTATCCACCAAGAGATTTATAATTTTAGCCGACAGGGTAAACCCATTTATTGTGAAGGTGGGGGCATGATGTATCTTACTGAATCAATAAGGGATTTTGAGGGCAATGTTTTCCCTCAAGTAGGGCTTATCCCTGCTCGATCTATAATGCATAAGAAACGCCAAGCTCTAGGCTATTATCAGGGAAAAACCTTAAAACCAAGTATTCTAGGCCCGCGGGGCACCAGTATCAAGGGCCATGAATTCCACTACTCCACCCTAGAAGCTATTGAGGATTTCCCACTTGGAGTTAGCTTAACTAAGGGGCGGGGTAAGGATAAAATCGAAGGTTATTTAGAAAAAAAAATTTATGCCTCTTATTTACATCAACATTGGGCGGGAGAAAGACAGATGGCCCAAGGGTTTTTACATAGTTGCCTAAATGGAAAAAAGAAAACCCTTGATATTAGGAAAGCTTAGGTTAAAATAAACCTAAGCTTTTTGCGTTAGTTTATCAGTGTTATGAAAGTTTATATTTTTGTCACGATTGAATAATCTAAGCACTATAAAAAATCAGACTTTTTATAATACAATTATTGTTTCCTGGGGAGCTTTTTTACTATCTAGGATGGTTAAAATATACAAGAGCTTAACGGGCCTTAGGGAAAGGGAGTTAGCAGAAAATATAATTATGCTTTGGTTGTGGAGGTGCAATAGGGAGAAAATGACCAAACAACACCCAGCCTTTAAATTTTTTATTATGGGTTTTTTATTAGTTTATCTAGTGACAAATTATTATATTTACCATACCATTGTTCAAGGTTTTAATTTGACTGGGATACCATTATTTATAATTAGTTTTATTTTTATATTTTTGAGTGGTGTTTATATTCTTAGTTGGTTCTTAAGAGGAAGGTCCAGTGTTCCTATCGTTTCCTATTTAGGAGCATCTTGGATGGGATTTCTAGCTATTTCCTTCACGGTATTTGTTTCCGTAGATATAATAAATCGAGTTTATCCCATGGAGAGAGATTTGTTTATAATTTCATTTTTAACCATCATTCTTTTAATTTTCATTTCTGTAACCAAGGTCTTAACGGGGCCTAAGGTTAAAACAGTCAATATTAAGCAGCGAAAGGCTGTAAAAGAACCATTAATAATCGTTCATCTTTCTGATGTCCACTTGGGATTGTTAACTTCTGAAAGATGGCTAGATCGGGTTGTAAATAAAGTTAATAATTTACAGGCGGACTTAATTGTGATAACAGGAGACTTGGTAGATGATTCTTTTGCTAAGTTAAAAAGATTTGTCCCTATTATGAAGAAATTAAATGGGAAACATGGTGTTTTTGCTGTGGCTGGAAATCATGAATATTATTCAGGAATTACAAATTTCCATCAATTTTGTGAAGCTGCTAATATTCGAGTTCTTCATAATGAAGCAATAACTATTGATGGAAAAATTAATTTAATTGGGTTATCAGATGAAGTAACTAAAAGTACAAAAACCTTTCAATCCCACTTGCAGGAAATTTTAAACAGCTGTAACTTGGAACTGTATAATATTCTTTTAGTTCACCAGCCTGTTGGTTTTAAACAGACAGCGGCTATGGGCATAGACCTCCAGTTATCAGGTCATACCCATCGGGGACAATTACCACCCATGAATATCCTAGTTAATCTAAATTACCGGTATGCTTATGGACTTCATACTTGTGGTGATTCCCATATTTATACCACCTCTGGTACTGGAACTTGGGGACCGCCCATGCGTTTGTTTTCCGATTCAGAAATAGTAATGATTAAATATGTATAGTTTAAGATTAAAGAACAATATATTATAATTAGATTAAAAATAAGCTATTTTTGGAGGAATGGAGAATGATAATTACCACTACCCACAGTATTGAAGGTAAAAAGGTTACGGAGTATAAGGGTGTAGTTTTTGGTGAGGTAATTACGGGAATAAATTTTGTTAAGGACTTTGCCGCTGGATTAACCAATATTTTCGGTGGAAGATCTGGTTCCTATGAAGGAGAACTTATTAAAGCCCGGGAAGATGCTCTCAAAGAAATGGCCAGAAGAGCAGAAGACTTAAATGCTAATGCTGTTATAGGAGTAGATATTGATTATGAGGTATTAGGTGCAGGAGGCAATATGCTCATGGTAACGGCTTCAGGGACAGCTGTAAAAGTTATTTAATTGGGGGAAAACTGATGAAATTTACCTTTGCCCATAATAATCTTAATGTCTTAGATTTGGAAAAAAGTATAGCTTTTTATCAACAGGCCTTAGGCTTAAAGGAAAGTAAAAGGATTACTGCTTCCGATGGTAGTTTTACTTTGGTTTTTTTAGGGGATAGTGTTACTCCCCATTTGTTAGAGTTAACCTGGTTAAGGGACAGAACTGAACCCTATGATTTAGGGGAAAACGAGTTTCATTTGGCCTTTGAAACGGAAGATTTTGAAGAGGCTTATAAGCATCATCGGGATATGGGCTGTATTTGTTTTGAAAATAAGGAAATGGGGATCTATTTTATTAGTGATCCCGATGGTTATTGGTTAGAGATATTACCAAAAGGTAAATAGTATTAAAAAGCCTTAATGTTATACATTAAGGCTTTTTAAGAGTAAAGTTTCTGCGGAATATTTAAGGATATCCATCAAGAGTTAATTGGTAAATGAACCCTATTCGGGTTTCTGCATAATATATTCTAAAGGAAAATTGATTTAATTTAGAAGTATAATATAATGAAGCTAAAGATAGATATAAGAAAAAAATCAGGTAACTTTAGAAGAGTATTTTTTTAATTGTTCGTGTATACAAAATACAATATACATACAATAAGAGGATATTGTTATTTTAATTAAGGAAAAATAAGAGTAATTTTCTATTATTATAGGAGGCGATGGTATGTTAATCGTTAGAATGGAAAAGGATTTATTAGGGGAAAAGGAGGTTCCCATTGATGCTTACTATGGTATTCAAACAATCAGAGCCAAAGAAAACTTTCCCATCACTGGATATACACCCCACACTACTCTAATTAAAGCTCTAGCTATGGTAAAAAAAGCTTCTGCCCAGACTAATCTCGAACTAGGACTATTGGATAAAAAAATAGGTAGTGCCATTATAGAAGCCTCCGAAGAAGTAATTGAAGGCAAATTTGATGACCAATTCATTGTTGATGTTATTCAAGGGGGAGCAGGTACCTCATTAAACATGAATGCCAATGAAGTAATAGCCAATAGAGCCATTGAAATACTGGGCGGTAAAAAAGGCAACTATCTTCTTGTGTCCCCCAACACCCATGTCAATATGGCCCAATCCACCAATGATGTCTTTCCCACAGCTATAAGAATTGCCATCCTTACTCTAGTAGAGGGACTTTATAAAGAATTGGCTGCTTTGGAAGAAAGCTTTAATAAAAAAGCTAAGGAATTTGATGATGTTGTAAAGGTAGGAAGAACTCATTTACAAGATGCTGTGCCCATCCGTCTAGGGCAGGAATTTGCGGCCTATGGAAAAGCTATAGCCAGGGATATGAAGAGAATAGAACTTTTAGCAAGGGATTTAACGGAGATTAACTTAGGGGCAACTGCTGTAGGTACTGGTCTCAATGCAAAGAAGGAATATATTGATAGAGTTGCAGTTATTTTAAGGGAAATTTCAGGATTACCCTTAAAAAAGGCGGAAAACTTGGTAGATGCTACTCAAAATACCGATAATTTAGCAGCCTTTTCCAGTAGCTTAAAAATTTTAGCCTTAAATTTATCAAAGGTAGCCAATGATTTAAGATTAATGGCTTCCGGCCCTAGAAATGGTTTTAATGAAATTAACCTTCCTCCAATGCAACCTGGTTCTTCAATTATGCCAGGAAAGGTAAACCCTGTAATTCCTGAGGTAGTCAATCAAGTGGCTTTTCAGGTAATAGGAAATGATCAAACTATCGCCCTAGCTGTTCAAGCTGGTCAATTGGAGCTAAACGTTATGGAGCCAGTGATTGTCTTTAATCTAATCCAGTCCCTAACTGTATTAACTAATGTGGTTAAAATCTTTAGAGAAAGATGTATTGATGGAATAACAGCAAATAAGGAACATTGTTTAGAAATGGTTGAGAAAAGTGTTGGAATAATTACTGTTCTTAATCCATACATCGGTTATGAAAAATCCTCTCTACTGGCTCAAGAAGTCCTTGCAGGTAACCAATCGGTTACAGAAATTGTGGAACAAAAAGGTTTATTGAGCAAGGAGGAAATAAAAACTATCTTTTCCCCTAAAGCTATGACTGAACCTGGGGTAATGTCTAAGGACTAATAAAGAAAAACAATTAGTGAAGAAACAATAAAAATCATATAAAATATACTTGATATTTTTGTCGGATTATCTTATTATTAGGTTAATAGCTGAACATTAAGCTATAAAAAAAAACAAATATTCGTGATTGAACGACTTGTATATGTTTAGCGATATGGGCTGAATGTTTCTACCGGGCAACCGTAAATTGCCTGACTACGGGTTGTTTATGCAGAAGAATTTTTTAAGGTTAGCTTTTTTACTTTTATCTTCTGAAATAAACTCCCTAATTTGAATTAGGGAGTTTTCTTTTTTCACTTTAGGAGGCCCTTAAAATGGAAATGCTTAAAAAAAGAATTAATGAGAGTGCTAAAATTATTGGTAGTGAAATAGTAAAGGTAGATAGCTTTCTCAACCATCAAATAGATGTTAATTTATTAAACGAAATGGGTAAGGAATTCAAAGCCAGGTTTGCAAATAAAGAGGTCACTAAAATCTTAACCATTGAAGCTAGTGGGATTGGTTTAGCTTGTATAACTGCCCAATACTTTAAAAATGTACCAGTGGTATTTGCTAAAAAGTTAGAGGCTAAAAACTTATCCAATGATGTTTATGAAAGCCAAGTATATTCCTTTACCAAGGATAAGAACTACACCATTAGGGTATCTAAGGAATATATAGATTCTCAAGATAAGGTCTTAATTATTGATGACTTTTTAGCAATGGGAAATGCAGCAGTAGGTTTGATTAATATTGTCCGACAAGCCCAGGCCCAGGTTGTGGGAGTCGGAATTGCCATTGAAAAAGGCTTTCAAAAGGGAAGAACGAAGATTGAAGAAAATGACGTAAAAGTTGAGTCCTTAGCAATTATAAAGTCTATAGACAATGGACAAATCGTTTTTGCGTAAAACAGGGTATCTAAAAGTCTACCTCTAAGGTAGCTTTTAAATAAATATAAAAAAACAAGGGGGAGCAAAATTAATGAAGAGGGTATCAAAAGTTTTAATGGTCTTATTTTTAGCTATGGCGGTTTTCTTAACCGGTTGTTCCGGTGACAGTGGTCAAGAAGGTGCTCAGGATGTAAAAGCAGGCTTCATCTATGTTGGACCTACAGGGGATGGTGGCTGGTCCTATGCTCATGAAATGGCTAGACAATATGTTGTAGAACAATTAGGTATAGAAACATTATATAAAGAGTCTGTAGAAGAAGGTCCAGATGTAGAAAATGTTATGAAAGATATGATTGATCAAGGTGCTAATATTATTTTTGCTACTAGTTTTGGGTATATGGATTATATGGAGAAAATGTCTCTTGAATATCCAGAAGTAAAATTCATGCACTGCTCTGGTTATAAGATGACTGAAAACATGGGTAATTACTTTGGTAGAATTTATGAACCAAGATACCTTTCCGGTATGGTTGCTGGTCTAAAAACTGAGTCTAATGTTATTGGTTATGTTGCTGCCTTCGATATTCCAGAGGTAGTAAGAGGTATCAATGCTTTTGCTTTAGGTGTACAAGCTGTTAACCCTGATGCTGTTGTTAAGGTTAGATGGACAAACACCTGGTATGATCCAGCTAGAGAATATGAAGCCGCTAGAGCTTTATTGGATGAAGGTGCGGATGTAATTGCTCAACATCAAGATACTGCTGGTCCTCAACAAGCTGCTCAAGAAAGAGGAGTATGGTCTATTGGTTACCATTCAGATATGAGTGAAGCAGCTCCAGATGCTTATATGACTGCTCCCGTTTGGAACTTTGGACCATATTATGTGGAACAAATCCAAAAAGTTATTGATGGTACCTGGGCTCCTGAAAGCTACTGGGGATCTATGGAAGATGGTATAGTTGCTTTGGCTCCATTAACTGAGAATGCTCCTGAGGGTGCTCAAGCGGTTATAGATGAAGCTCAAGCTAAAATCAAATCTGGTGAGTTAAAGGTTTTTGCTGGTCCTATTAAAGACCAAGAGGGTAATGTTAGGGTAGCTGAAGGTGAGTTAATGACCGATGATGAGTTACTAAGTTTTGATTGGTTTGTTCAAGGTGTTGAAGGTAAAATTAATAAATAAAGGGTGAACTTTAATGAGTACTGAAAATCCTTATCTAAAAATGGAAGGCTTAACTAAAACCTTTGGTAAAGTTATAGCCAACAATAATGTTAATCTCCAAGTAAACAAAGGTGAAGTTCATGCCCTTTTAGGTGAGAATGGTGCTGGAAAAAGTACTCTAATGAATATGCTGTCAGGGATATATACCCCTGACAGCGGTTCTATTTTTATCGGGGGTAACAATGTAAAATTCTCCTCCCCTAAAGATGCAATTGATGCAGGGATTGGGATGATTCACCAACACTTTAAGTTAGTAGATGTTTTTACAGCTAAGGAAAATATAATCTTAGGTCAAAAGCAAGGCGGTTTTTTCACTAATAATAAAAAAATGGGCCAAGGTATTAGGGAATTATCCCAAAAATACCAACTGGATATTGATCCTGATAAAAAAGTCTATGATATGTCAGTTGGAGAAAAACAAACCCTGGAAATCTTCAAGGTATTGTATCGGGGAGCTAATATCTTAATATTGGATGAGCCCACAGCTGTTCTTACTCCCCAGGAAACTACTAAGCTATTTAAAATAATTAAGAGAATGACTGAACAGGATTGTGCTGTTATTTTTATTAGTCACAAGATGAGTGAAGTTATGGAAATAGCTGATAGGATTACGGTTTTACGGAAAGGACAAACCATTGCTACCCTGGATAAAGATAAAACCAACCCCAAAGAACTAACGGATTTAATGGTTGGAAAATCCGTGGATTTATCAATTAAAAGGATTGAAACCCCAAAAGAAGAGATTGCCCTAGAAGTGAAAAATCTTAGTGTCCTAAATGAAGAAAAGGTTCAGGTCTTAAAGGGGCTAAACTTTAACATACGGTCAGGAGAAATATTAGGGGTAGCTGGCATAGCTGGTAGTGGCCAAAAGGAATTATGTGAAAGTATTGCTGGGCTCTACCCTGTTCATGAAGGGGAGATAATCTTTAAAGGGGAAAACCTAGTTGGGAAAAAACCCGCTGAGATTATTGCTAAAGGGGTAACTATGAGCTTCGTTCCTGAAGACCGTTTAGGCATGGGCCTGGTTGCTTCTATGAATATTGTTGACAATTTAATTCTTAAACAATATCAAGCTCAAAAGGGCTTCTTAATTAATAGAAAACCTGCAATCGCCAAAGCAAAAGAAATTGTAAAAAGATTTGATATTCAGACTCCTGGAATCTATCATCCCATTAGGGATCTTTCAGGGGGAAATATTCAGAAAGTATTATTAGGAAGAGAATTAGATTCTAATCCAGAACTATTGATTACTGCTTACCCAGTTCGGGGACTAGATATAAATACATGTCATAAAATTTATGATTTATTAAATGAAGAAAAGAAAAAAGGAGTAGCAATCCTTTTTATTGCTGAAGATTTGGATGTACTCATTGAACTATGTGATCGAATTATGGTTATTTGGGATGGTAGAGTAAGTGGAATTTTGGATGCTGAGAAGGCAACTCGCGAGGAAATAGGACTCCTAATGGTAGGAGAAAAATCTGATAAAACTGAGGGTGCTTATGCTATATAGAATAGAAAAACGTAGTGATATATCCAAAGAAAAAAGTATAGGTATTAGGGCATTGGCAATCCTATTGGCCTTAATCACCTCTGGAGCATTTATCTTCTTATTGAAGCTAAATCCCATTGATGTTTATTTATCTATGCTTGATGGTGCCTTTGGCTCACCTTATAGAATAAGGGAAACAATAATTACTGCAATCCCTTTATTAATCACATCTTTAGGGTTAGCTATTGCCTTTAAAATGCAATTTTGGAATATTGGTGGAGAAGGGCAAATCTTAATGGGAGCTTTTTTTGCAAGTTTTATTGCTCTCAATTATCCTGATATACCAAAGCCAATCCTTTTAACACTTATGATGATTGCAGGAATACTTGGAGGAGGGCTATGGGCCTTAATCCCAGCATTCTTCAAGGCTCAGTGGGGAACTAATGAGACTATTGTGACTTTGATGCTGAATTACATTGCCTTAAAATGGATTACCTTTTTGCAATATGGACCCTGGAGGGATCCCGATGCTTTAGGTTTCCCTAAAGTTCCCAATTTTTCTCCTAATGCTATTCTCCCTAAGGTTTTTGGTGTCCATATTGGTTGGATAATTGCTTTAATACTAGTAGTTCTAGTCTATATTTTTATGAAACATTCTAAGAAAGGTTATGAAATAGCTGTCTTAGGGGAAAGTGAAAATACGGCTCGCTATGCAGGGATTAATATTAAAAAGACAATTTTAGTGTCAATCTTTTTAAGTGGGAGTATTGCTGGTTTAGCCGGTATGATTCAGGCTTCTGCTGTAAGTAAAACTTTAGCCGTATCGGTTTCTGGCGGTATGGGTTTTACAGCTATAATCACTACTTGGCTGGCTGCTTTAAATCCAATATTTATTCTAGTAAGTTCAATACTCTTTGCTGCTTTAATCCGTAGTGGTTCCTTTATACAAACGGCCTTTGGTATACCCTCAGCTGCTGCTTCAATAATCCAAGCAATGATTTTATTCTTTTTCTTAGGTAGTCATTTCTTTATAAAATATAGAATTACACGAAAAACTTCAGCTAAAATAGCTCAAGGAGGGGAGTAAAATGTTAACTATATCCTTTTTCTCTGCTGCGATTATAGCAGGAACTCCTCTACTTTTTGCAACCTTAGGTGAAATTCTAACCCAGAAAACTGGTAACCTCAACTTAGGTGTGGAGGGTATGATGCTGATGGGGGCTGTTATGGGTTTTTTGGTGGGCTTTCATTCTGGCAATCCTTTCTTAGCTCTCTTGGCGGCTATGTTAGCTGGGGCCATGGGAGCAGGAATATATGCTCTCTTAACGATTAGTCTACGAGCTAATCAGGAGGTTTCTGGCTTAGCTCTAACTACCTTTGGTACAGGTTTCTCAAGTTTTTTAGGACAATCCTTAGTGGGCCAGGTTACTCCTAAGAGTATTAGCAACTTTTTTAATCCTATTGCTATTCCTGGACTAAGTAAAATACCAGTTATAGGCCCTATCTTTTTTAACCATGATGTTTTTGTGTATTTTGGCTATCTTACTGCTATTCTTTTAGGGATCTATTTATATAAAACTCAAAAAGGTTTAAATTTAAGGGCTGTAGGAGAGAACCCTGGAGCTGCCGATGCTGCTAGTATCAATGTAACCCTTTATAAGTATGTCCATATCTTATTGGGGGGCGCTCTCTGTGGATTGGGAGGAGCTTATTTATCCCTAGTGTATGTACCTGCTTGGCAAGAGAATATCACAGCAGGACGGGGTTGGATTGCTGTAGCATTGGTTATCTTTGCAGTGTGGAACCCTTATCGCGCTTTATTTGGCGCTTATTTGTTCGGTGGCTTAGATATTATTGGTTTTAGAATTCAGGGCACTAGTATTCAGGTTTCCCAGTATTTAATAGATATGTTACCTTATTTAGTTACAATTATCGTTTTGGTCTTTGTTTCTTTCAAAAAATCTCAAGAACATTCTCCTCCTAAAGGTTTAGGAAAGCCTTATTTTAGAGAGGAACGATAAAAGAAAACCATCAGCAAAAAAGATTAACTTTGCTGGTGGTTTTCTTTTTTTATACCAATAACGAATGTTTTATATAGATATATCATAAATGTTCGTATTTAATGTTGACATTGACCTATAAAAGGAGCTAAAATTTACATATTAAAAGGTTTTTGTATTTCGATAATACTGGTCCAGTCATTACTAGGTTTATTTGATTTTAAATAGGGTAAAAATATACTAAATTAATAATTATCCTTTTTGAAATATAGATTAGCATCGTATTCCTAAGTACTTTGCCACATTGGCAAAATTACATAACTAAAGCAGGATAAAATTAAAAAAATTGGAGGGGGCCTGTAAAATGTATAAAGCATTAGTTTATGTTACTTTAAAGCCTAGTATCTTAGATCCTCAGGGTAATGCAGTGCAAGTTGGGTTAAATTCTCTCGGTTTTGATAATGTGAAAGATGTCAGGATTGGCAAATATTTGGAGGTAACTCTAGAGGCAGAGGACAAAGCCAGTGCTCTAGCTCAAACGGAAGAAATGTGTAAGAAACTTTTGGCGAACCCCGTTATCGAAAACTATCGTTTTGACTTAATGGAGGTTTAATTATGAGATTCGGTGTAGTAGTTTTTCCTGGTACAAGTGGTGAGGCTGATTGTTATCATGTCTTAAAAGAAGTGATGGGTAGTGAAGTAGATTATATTTGGCACCAAAGTATAAAGTTTGAAAAAGAATATGACTGTATCATTTTACCTGGTGGTTTTTCTCACGGTGATTATTTAAGGGCAGGTTCCATTGCTCACTTTGCTCCCATTATGGAACAGGTTAAAAAATTCGCCCAAAATGGAGGCTTAGTACTAGGTATAGGTAATGGTTTTCAAATCTTAACTGAGGCTGGTCTTTTGCCTGGGGCCTTTCTTCGTAATAAGGATCTTAAGTTTATTTGTAAGGAAGTTTATGTACGAGTTGAAAATAATGAGACTCCATTTACTAATAACTATGAACAAGGCCAAGTAATAAATATCCCTATCGCCCACGGCGAAGGCTCATATTTCTGTGACGAAGAGACTTTAGAAGAGTTAAGGGCCAATAACCAAATTGTTTTAAGGTATAGTTCGTCTACAGGTGAAATTAAAGAGAACTATAATCCAAATGGTTCTATCGATAATATAGCCAGCATTATCAACAAAGAAGGTAATGTTTTAGGAATGATGCCCCATCCAGAGAGATGTGCAGAGAAAATCTTAGGCAATGACTTGGGTAAATATTTTTTTACTTCTATAGTTAAATGGTTAGATGGAGGTGCTAATCATGGCAAATAATAGTGAAAAGCCTTGGGTGGAGTTGGGTTTAACAGATTATGAATATAATCTGATTAAAGATATTTTGGGAAGAGAGCCAAATTTTGTGGAGCTAAATGTTTTTTCCGCTATGTGGTCTGAACATTGTAGCTATAAAAGTTCAAAAAATGTCTTAAAAACTTTTCCTACAGAAGGTCCCCAAGTGTTACAAGGTCCAGGGGAAAATGCTGGAGTAGTGGATATAGGGGATGGTTTAGCCATAGCCTTTAAAGTGGAAAGTCATAATTCTCCTTCAGCCGTCGAGCCTTATCAAGGAGCTGCCACAGGAGTAGGGGGAATAATTAGAGATATTTTCACCATGGGAGCTAGACCTATTGCTCTCTTAAACTCTTTAAGATTTGGGGCCTTAAATAGTCCAAAATCCAGATGGCTTTTTGAAGAAGTAGTCTCTGGTATTGCCGGCTATGGAAACTCTATTGGGGTTCCCACTGTGGGGGGGGAAGTTTATTTTCATCCTTCCTACGAAAACAACCCATTAGTTAATGCTATGTGTGTGGGCTTATTAAAACATGAAGATTTAGCCAAAGGGGTAGCTAGTGGTGTGGGCAATCCAGTAATGATTGTTGGAGCTAAGACTGGCAGAGATGGTATTCATGGAGCCTCTTTTTCTTCCGAGGATTTAGGAGCTACCGAAGAAAAGAGGCCTACGGTACAAGCTGGGGATCCTTTTATGGAAAAATTACTGATGGAAGCTTGTCTAGAATTAATTAAAACTGGAAATGTTGTAGGAATGCAAGATATGGGTGCAGCTGGCTTAACTAGCTCTTCCTGTGAGATGGCCTCCCGGGGTAATAGCGGAATAGAGATGGATGTAGCCTTGGTTCCCAGACGGGAAGAAGGTATGACTCCTTATGAGATATTACTTTCTGAATCTCAAGAGAGAATGTTAGTTGTTCCCCAAAAGGGTATGGAAGAAGAAGTTAAGAAAATTTTTAATAAATGGGGCTTAGAGGCGGTAGTTATAGGTAGGGTTACCGATGATGGTATTTGGAGAGTTAAAGAAGGAGATCAGATTGTGGCTGAGATTCCTGCTAAAGGTTTAACTGATATGTGCCCAGTATATGATCCGGAAGCTCAAAGGAACCTAGTGATGGATAAAATTCAAAATTGTGATTTAATAGATTTGGCCGAGCCTAAGGATTACAATCAGGTGCTGTTAGACCTTTTAGGAAGACCTACTATTGCCAGTAAGGAATGGGTTTATGAGCAGTATGATTACCTAGGGGGAATTAATACTGTTATTCCTCCAGGCTCTAGTGCTGCTGTAATTCGTATCAAGGGAACCAATAAAGGTGTGGCTCTAACTGTCGATTGTAATTCCCGCTATGTTTATCTTGATCCTTATCAAGGAGCAATGATTGCTGTTAGTGAGGCTGCCAGGAATCTAGTATGTTCAGGAGCTAAGCCTTTAGCAATTACAAATTGCTTAAACTTTGGTAATCCTGAAAAACCAGAGATTTTCTGGCATTTTAAAGAAGCTGTACGGGGGATGGGTGATGCTTGTAGAGAATTAAATACTCCTGTTACTGGCGGCAACGTAAGTATGTTTAATGAGACCAGAGGAGAAGCAGTCTTACCCACTCCTGTAGTAGGTATGGTTGGATTAGTGGAGGACATCTCCAAAGTATGCACAAATTCCTTTAAGAATGAAGGGGATCTTGTAATCCTCTTAGGGGAGAATACCGATGAACTAGGTGGAAGTGAATATTTGGCTATGTTTCATGGGCTAGAGGCAGGACGGCCACCTCATTTAGACCTTGCTAAAGAAAAGGCCTTACAGCAATTAACTTTGGAGCTAATTGCTAAGAATTATGCTAAATCTGCTCAGGATATTAGTGAAGGTGGATTAAGTGTAGCTCTGGCTGAATGCTGTATCAAGGGCAATATTGGGGTGGATATAAATTTAGAAGACAAAATTAGACCTAGTGCTCTTCTATTTGGGGAAGGACAATCTAGAATCATAATTAGTGCTACCAAAGAAAATTTAGATAGAATCAAGGAATTAGCTTTCGAATATCATGTGCCCTTTAGTCTCATAGGTAAAGTTGGGGGGAATCAATTAACTATAAATGGCTCTGAATTTACAGTGAGTTTACCCATCTTTGACATAATAGATAGATATAAGGGGGCTATTCCATGTACGATGAACAACTAGATAAACCCAGAGAGGAATGTGGGGTTATTGGAATTTATGCCCCTTCTTTGAATATCTCTCAATTATTATATTTTGGTCTTTTTGCCTTGCAACATCGAGGTCAGGAAAGTGCGGGTATTGCCATAAGTAAAGGTTGTGGCATTAATGTTCAAAAGGGTATGGGACTGGTGGCTGAAGTTTTTAAGGAAGAGGACATAGATAAATTAGAGGGCCATATCGGAATTGGCCATGTGCGTTATTCTAGTACGGGTTCCACTCACATAATCGATGCTCAACCCATGGTTTGCCGGTATCTGCAGGGTAATGTGGCTTTAGCTCATAATGGTAATTTAACCAATGCCCATGCCCTTAGAGAAAGCCTTGCTAATAATGGCTCGGTGTTCCAATCCTCTATAGATACGGAATTAATTGTTAATTTAATTGCTCGTTATGGTCAAAACCCCATTGAGGAATCCTTAATGAAATGCATGATTGATATTAAAGGTGCTTACGCTCTGGTATTGATGACTGAGGATAAATTAATCGGAGTGAGGGATCCCCATGGCAATAGACCTCTATGTATCGGTAAATTGGGAGATAAGGGTTATGTTTTAGCTTCTGAAACCTGTGCTTTAGACATAGTGGGAGCAGAATTTATTAGAGATGTTGAGCCTGGTGAAATAGTGCTTATCAATGAAAAGGGCATAGAGTCAAAGCGAATTCTACCTAAAGGTAAAACGGCTAACTGTATTTTTGAATATATTTATTTTGCTCGCTCCGATAGTGTTATAGATGGAATTAATGTTGGTGTAGCTAGAAGAAAAATGGGTTTTCAATTAGCTAAGGAAAGCCCTGTAGATGTGGATGTAGTGATTGCAGTACCGGATTCTGGTACGGTATCTGCTTTGGGTTATGCTGAAGGAGCAGGATTACCCTTTAGAGAAGGCTTATTTAAAAATAGATATGTAGGCAGAACTTTTATTCAACCCAATCAAGGTTTAAGGGAAATGGGGGTTAGAATAAAACTGAACCCTATCCGGCCAATAGTGGAAGGACAAAGGGTGGCAATGATAGATGATTCTATTGTCAGGGGAACTACCAGTAAAAAACTAGTTGACCTTTTAAGGAAATTTGGAGCTAAAGAAGTACATTTTTTAGTTAGCTCTCCTCCGGTATTATATCCTTGCTATTATGGAATAGATACTTCGGAGCGGACGGAGCTAATTGCAGCCCAGATGGAAGTGGAAGAAATTCGCAAATTCATTGGCGCCGATAGTTTGCACTATCTAAGCCAAGAGGGGCTTTATGAAGCGGTGGGTAAAAAGGAGGGCTTTTGTTCAGCTTGCCTAGATGGGGATTATCCCATTCAAATTCCCACCCCTCAAGAGTTGGGGAAACACATTTATGAAAACCCTAAGGGAAGGGGGAACAAGCCATGTGGCCCAAAAAAGGATTAACTTATAGCCAAGCTGGAGTGGATATAGAAAAGGGCAATGAGGCAGTAGAATTAATGAAGCCCTTTGTTAAAAGTACCTTTCGTCCTGAAGTTATTACAGATTTGGGGGGATTTGGCGGATTATTTGCCTTAAATACCCAAAAATATCAGGAACCCATATTAGTTTCTGGGACTGATGGGGTGGGAACTAAGCTCAAGTTAGCATTTCAAATGGGAAAACATGATACCATCGGTATTGATGCAGTGGCCATGTGTGTTAATGATATTTTGGTAAGTGGAGCGGAGCCCTTGTTTTTCTTGGATTATCTAGCAGTAGGCAAGTTAGATCCCCAACTGGTAGCAGAAATTGTAAAGGGAGTAGCCGAAGGATGCCGTCAAGGAGGATGCTCTTTAATCGGTGGTGAAACTGCAGAGATGCCTGGTTTTTATCAAGAGGGAGAGTATGATATTGCTGGATTTGCAGTAGGAGTAGTAGACAGATCTAAGATAATTGATGGCTCTACCATTAAAGCAGGAGACATTGTTCTGGGTATTCCCTCTAGTGGTTTACATAGTAATGGCTTTTCTCTAGCTAGAAAAGTTCTTCTAGAACAAGAAAAACTTGATTTAGAGGCCAAGATTCCTGAATTAGGAGCGCCTTTAGGGGAAGTTTTACTGGAGCCTACTAGAATTTATGTTTCCTTAATTCGAAAAATTTTAGAAAAATATCAAATTAAAGGTATGGCTCATATTACTGGTGGAGGACTTATCGAGAATATCCCCAGGATTTTACCAATAAATTGCCAATGTCTTATTCATGAAGACAGTTGGCCGAGCTTACCCATTTTTCAGTTAATTCAAAGCCTAGGGCAAATAGAGACAAAGGAAATGTTTAAAACCTTCAATATGGGAATTGGTATGGTCTTAATTGTTAATAAAGAAGAGGCCCAGGCCATTATAGATTATTGCCAGGGGAATAATGAAAAGATTTATAAAATAGGATTAATTACCGAAGGCGAAAAGAAGGTGGTCTTCCAGAAAGGGAGTCTAGAACATGGTGTGTAGAATAGGAGTATTGGCCTCAGGGAGAGGGTCTAATCTTCAAGCCTTAATAGATGCTCTTAAAAATGGCGAAGACTCTTATCAAATAGAGGTTGTGATTAGTGATAAGGAAGAGGCCCAGGCCTTAATTCGGGCCAAGAAAGAGCAGATTCCCAATATCTTCATTAACCCACGAGAATTTTCCCATAAGGAAGAATTTGAACAGGCAATTTTGGAGGTTATAAGAAAACATAATTGTAATTTAATTTGCTTAGCTGGTTTTATGAGGATTTTAACCCCCTCTTTTATTAATAAAGCTGGGGTGAAGATTGTCAATATTCATCCTTCCTTACTTCCAGCTTTTCCAGGATTAAATGCCCACCAGCAGGCCTTAGACTATGGAGTTAAATATTCTGGATGTACTGTTCATTTTGTTGATGAAGGGGTAGATAGCGGTCCTATTATCTTGCAAGCAGTGGTGCCCGTAGAAGTCGATGATACAGTGGAAACCCTATCCCAGAGAATATTAAAAGAAGAACACAAGCTATATCCCCTAGCCATAAAATTAATTGCTGAGGGCAAAGTAAAAGTAGAGGGAAGGAAAGTTAGAATAAGTGGACAAGTTTCGAAGTGGGCGAGTGGGCGAGTTAATTAGTTAAAGAGCGGAACAGTGGAAGCATTACTGTTTTGTGGTCTAGCTAATTAGTCAGTGTCACGATGAAAGTAATATTGCAGGATGTGCCGCCGTGCGATAGGTACTCAGAAAATCTAACTAGCAATATTGTTGGTCAGATAATCTAACAGGTGAACTTATCTGTCAGATATTTCTAACAAGAGAGATTGCTTGCTAGAAAAGTCTGGTTTTCTAACCCACTGTCATGCAGAAT
>JAAZJU010000058.1 GCA_012800195.1 Clostridia bacterium | reverse complement strand
TGCACTATAATACCAGGGATAGCGTTTATAAAAGCTCCCCCCACAAATATTTGCCAGGTAAAAGGTAATCCATTCAAGCCATATAAGACTAAACTAGCAATTCCCCAAACAATTCTTCCCCCAATCATGGCTAATATTAATGTTAGATAAGTTGAAAAATTCTTCTTGGGAAGCAATTGATAAAATAAGCCAGCTAAAAGACCATAGGTAGCTAACTCAAAGGCCATAGCTATTGCATGGGGAAACATGGGAGGCATACCAAAAAGCATGCTTCTCAAGACAGGAACAACAAAGCCAACGCTTAAGCCATATCGCCAACCACAAACAAAGCCACAAAGTAACACTGGAATATGCATAGGTAATAGTCTACTACCTAAGTTAGGAATTTGCGCTGTTAAAAAGGGCATTACCAGACCCAAAGCTAAAAAGAGTCCTGCCAATACAAGATTTTTAGTTGATTTATTCATTTCTTCCCTCCAAAAAATAAAAAATATAAAAAAATACCACAAAATATTGCCTTCCGCCTAGAAAGCCAATACCTTCGTGGTATCATTTCTTAATTATAATTCTTAAACTACAAGCATACTACTCTGACCGACTTCAGTCTGCCTAATTCCCTATCAATGTTAACCCAAATTTTTGATAATTTCAAGGAGGAAAAAATGTCGTTATTTATCTCATTTAATAATATTTTTTTATACTTAAATCTGTCCTTCTTAAATTTATTAAAACTGTCACTTTCAATACGGTCACATCTTTGCTATATTAAAATGCAATGACACAAATTCAAGGAGGCTCAAAATTGAGAAATAATAATCTAATTAGGAAATTGACCCTTGGAGGTCTTATGATTGCTTTGGTTTTTGTAACAACCTTTTCCATTAAAATCCCTGTCCCCTTTACCCAGGGTTATATACATGGTGGCGATAGTATGATTTTTGTGGCTGCAATTCTCCTTGGCTGGAAATATGGTGCCCTGGCTGGAGGTTTAGGATCAGCATTAGCCGATTTAATAGGAGGTTATACCCATTGGGTTTTACCAACCCTAATTATTAAAACAATCATGGGAGCTTTAATAGGCTTGATTGCCCAAAAATCTCTAAATAATAAGCGACTCCTTAGCATTTCACAGTTCTTAGGAATGCTAGTAGGGGGTACCTGGATGGTTTTAGGCTATTATGGTGCAGCAGCTATAATTTATGGAAGCTTTATTGTACCAATCTATAGCATTCCTTGGAATATCTTGCAATTTGCTATAGGTTTAATTATTGCCTGCTTAATCATCGTTGCTCTCAAGAAAACCTCTATCCAGGAATATCTAAAATAGCTAATAGGGTTTCCTCAATCCAAATTCAGCATCTTCTACCCATTCCTCAGCCCTTAAAACATGTTCAATTATACCCTCAAATATTTTATAATGGCTTTTTTCCTGAAGGATAAGAAAATTTATTATTTTCTTGCCTTCAGGGTTTTTTGTTTTGGTAAGAATATCTTGGTAAAAATCTATACTTTTCTTTTCCATTTCTAAGGCTAACCTATATACATCTAATTGTTCAGGGATGGTTTTGATATCTAGTTGAAAATCTTTTAATTCTTGAAAAGGATGTTTATATTCTGTTAGGTCAATCTCAGGAGTTGGATCAATAGATAGCTTTTTTTGCATCTTCTCTATGAGTCTAGCATGTTTTTGTTCTTCCTGAGCAAGATAAGTAAAAATCTGATAAGTAGCATTATCCTGATTTTTATTTGCCTGTTCCTTATAAAATTTCTCACCATCTACCTCCATTTTTATGGCCATCTCAAAATATTCCATAATTTCCCCTCCAATTTATCTAGTTACTTGCTACTTACCCCTACTACTATTAGATATAACAGGGTTTCTTTCTTTTTAAACCTATTTTTGATAGGATTATAAGTAAGCTCCTTTAGGGAAAAAATTCAAAGGGAGGAATTAAATTGATTATAGGTCTAGATACTGGTGGCACCCATGTTGATGCTGTTTTAATTGACAAGGGGGAAATCATTGATTGGGCCAAGGGGCCCACTGATAGAGAAAACCTATTTGCAAGCATTTGGCAGACCCTTGAAAAACTTCTCCACAATGTGGATCCACAAGCTTTAGAATGGATTAATCTTAGTACAACCATCACCACCAATAGCATAGTTGAAGGAAAGGGTAGCCCCGTGGCAATGTTTGTCCAAGGGGGACCAGGTATTAATCCCCTCAACTTTTCCTGTGGGGAACACCTAACACTCTTAGATGGTTTTATTGATCACCGAGGAGAAGAAATCAAATCCTTTAGTCCAGAAATTTTAGATAAGGAACTGAAAATTATTTCTGCACAAGGAATTAAAAATGCTGGAGTAGTAACAAAATTCTCTACCAGAAATCCCGTCCATGAGCTTAAAGTCAAAGATTATCTAGCTAAAAAGGGTTTTTCCACCATTACCATGGGACATACCCTATCAGGAAAATTAAATTTTCCCCGTAGAATACATACCACTTTTTTAAATTCTGCCACAGCTGATATTTTTAATAATTTTGCACAAGGAGTAAAAGAAGCCTTAAAAGATAAAGGCTTATCTGTTCCTTTATATATCCTAAAGGCTGATGGTGGAACCATGGCCTTAGAGGAAGCTATTAAATATCCTGTCCAATCTATTCTTTCTGGTCCAGCGGCCAGTGTGATGGGATCCCTAGCCTTTAATGATATTAAGGAAGATACTCTACTTTTAGATATAGGAGGAACAACTACCGACATTTCTTTCTTGGTAGATGGAGTACCTCTTTTTGAACCTGCTGGCATAGAAATTTCCCAGTATCCTACTTTGGTGCGAGCTATTTATAGTGCTTCTGTCGGATTGGGCGGAGATAGTGCAGTCAAGGTTACAGAAAATCAGGAACTAGAAATTGGGCCAGAACGCCAAGGTCCTCCTATGGCCTTAGGTGGACCAGTTCCCACTCCCAGTGACGCCATGATTGTCTTAGATAAAATGAATTTTGGGGATAGAGAAAAGGCTCTGAGGGCTATGGAGATTATTGGAGAAAGTTTAAATATTAGTGTTCTAGAAGCTGCACAACAAGTCTATGAAAAATTTGGCGATATTTTAAAGGAAAAGGTTACAGAAATTCTTATAGAAAGAAACAATCACCCCGTATATACCATCCATGAGCTCCTCCATGGTCGGAAAATTGTTCCCCAGGGTATTATTGCTATTGGGGGACCGGCTCAAGGGCTTGCCCCCTTCTTC
>JAAZJU010000057.1 GCA_012800195.1 Clostridia bacterium | reverse complement strand
TTTTAAACTACTGCCCCTAGAACTTTTGGTTACCTAAACAATTTTTCTAAGTTTACCAACCATTATATACCACAGAAAATTTAATACCTAATATTATATAAATAAATACTAAAAAGCTTTTCTTTTGACAACTCATATGCTATAATTAGGTTGTCAGTAAGCTAATTAGGTTAGCTTCCCCCTAAGATATATAACAAAAAGCCAGGGATCTCCCTGGTTTTTTACTTTTTAAGGTTGTCACAATCCTTAAAAATGGGATAATAGATATAATGAAGAAACATAAAAAACTAAGGAGATAAAAATGCAAAAACCTATAGACTTGAAGAAAATTGAAGAAAATGTGCAAGGTATTTTAGAGGCCATTGGCGAGGATGTTCAGCGGGAAGGCCTCCAAGAAACTCCTCGGCGTATTGCTTTAATGTATCAAGAGATTTTTTCTGGTCTTAATCAAGACCCTAAAGACTACTTAGAAATTTTTTATGAAGCCGACCATGATGAACTAGTTATTGTAAAAGATATCCCTCTTTATTCCATGTGTGAGCATCATTTCTTACCTTTTATTGGCAAGGCCCATATTGCTTATATTCCTAAAGAGGGCCGAGTAACAGGGTTAAGTAAGTTAGCTAAGGTTGTGGAAGTTATAGCTTCCCGTCCTCAACTACAGGAAAGAATAACTAAAGAAGTAGCCGATACTATCATGGAGGTTTTACATCCCTATGGAGTGGGTGTAATTATCGAGGCTGAACACATGTGCATCTCCATGCGGGGGATTAAGCAACCAGGCACTAAAACCGTAACCTCTGCCATGCGGGGCATATTTAGAAAAGATGCAGCAAGTAGATCAGAATTGCTGTCATTAATTTATAATAAATAGGTGATTGTTATGCGTAATTACACTTTAAACTGTCGAGGCTATAAGCTACCTTTAGGTACACAGAGTCATTTAATGGGAATTTTAAACATTACTCCTGATTCATTTTCTGATGGTGGAATGTACAATTCTTTGGAGAAGTCAATAGAGCATGGCCAAAATATGGTTCGTGATGGAGCCTCAATTATTGATATTGGTGGAGAGTCCACTAGACCTGGGTTTCAGCCTATAACTGAAGATGAGGAAATTCAAAGGATTGCTCCTGTAATCGAAGTACTACTTAAGGAACTTAATGTACCTCTTTCCCTTGATACCTATAAATCCAAAGTAGCACAGTTTGCCCTAGAACAAGGAGTACAAATCATAAATGATATTTGGGGGTTACAAAGGGATCTAGAAATGGCTTCTATTATTGCTCATTTTCAAGCTCCTGTGATAGTAATGCATAATCAAGACCATACCCATTATGAACAGGATATTATAACAGAAATGAAAACCTTCCTTGCCCAAAGTATTGAACTTGCTTTAAAGGCTGGGATTAAGGACGAAAATATTATTTTAGACCCAGGAATTGGCTTTGGTAAAACCTTTGCCCAAAACTTAGAAGTTTTGGCTCGACTTAGGGAATTTAATGATTTAGGTTATCCCCTACTTTTAGGGACCTCTCGTAAAGGTTTTATAGGTAAAATCTTGGATTTACCACCCCAAGAAAGAGTGGAAGGAACCATTGCCACTACAGTTTTAGGTATCTCCCATGGCTTTGACATTTTTAGAGTCCATGATGTCAAAGAAAATTATCGAGCTCTAATTGTAACTGATAAAATAGTTAGAAAAAGGGAGGATTAAATTTTTGAATGGATAAGATAACCTTAAAAAACCTTGCCTTCTATGGATATCACGGTGCTCTACCCGAAGAAAACCAACTAGGCCAAAGATTTAATCTAGATATTGAGTTGTATTTGGATTTAAAAGAGGTAGGAGAAAAAGATGACTTAAGCTATGGTGTTAGCTATGTCGACATCTTTAATATTGCCCAAGAAAACTGTGAAAAGAAAAGATATAAGCTAATTGAGGCTTTAGCTGAAAATATTTGTAAGGATATTTTGGATTTTAGTCCTAAAATTATGGAGGTCGTCGTTAAAGTGCGAAAACCTCAGGCTCCCGTGCCAGGTATTTTTGATTATTTTGAAGTGGAAATAAGGAGAAAAAGATGAAAACAGTTTATTTAGGCTTGGGTTCCAATATAAATCCTCGGGAAGAATATTTATCCTCTGCCCTAAAAGCTCTAAAGGATAATCCTCAGATAGAAATAACAAAAAAATCTTCTATCTATGAAACTGCTCCCATAGGATATTTGGAACAGGATTCTTTTCTAAACATGGTTATTAAGCTAGAAACTCAATTAGAACCTCTTAATTTATTAAGCTTTTGCCAAGAGGTAGAAGAAAATTTACATAGAAAAAGGACCATCCATTGGGGTCCTCGGACTATTGATATTGATATATTACTATACTATGTTGACAATAAATTAAACAATCCGTTAATTATGAGTACAGAGCAATTGACTCTTCCCCATCCTAGGATCTTGGAAAGAGCTTTTGTTTTAGTTCCTCTTTATGAAATAGAGCCCCAGCTTGTCATCAAGGGAACTACAATTAAAGAGCTAGTAGCCAATGTTAGTGATCAGGAAATAAGGCTGTACCAAGACCTGTGCCCATTTTAACCAAGGTTTCTAAACCCGCTTCCGTATTGTTTAATAAATCAGCGTCTAACTGAATAACCCCCGGTTTAAATAATAGAATAACTGTTGAACCACCAAATTTAAAATAGCCTTTTTCCTGCCCTTTGGCGACTGGCTTTCCTGGGGTGTAGGTTTGAACAATACTGCCTACACAACAGGCACCCACTTCAAGATAAAGAATCTCATCGAAGTGACGAGACTGAAAGACTGTTAAGGTCCTTTTATTAACACAATAAAGCTGAGGTTTACGGTAAAGAGCTATGGGGCTAACGGAATAATAGTCGCCCTCAATTAGAGAGGTCTTTTGTGGTGTGCCCTCATCAGGAAAATGGAAACGATGATAGTCAGTGGGGCATAACCTGACCACTATATAGCTTCCGCCATCATAAGTACGAGCTAATTCCTCACTACCCAAAAGATCCTTCAGTGTAAAATAGCTACCTTTAATCTGTAATACTTTGTCTTGTACAATATTCTGATAGGCTAAAACCCTCCCATCCGCTGGGGAGGCTAACCTGTTTTTTTCTAGGTCTATGGGCCTAGCTCCTTCCTTAAGTTCCCTAGCAAAAAAATCATTAAAAGATGAATACTCATGAACAGACCTAGCATAATCCCCCATATTAATATCATATTCCTTTATAAATTTCGCAATTTTTCTCTTACTAAAAGGAGCATCCTGCAATTGACCATAGAGGGTACTAAAAATCTTCTTTTTAAAAAACCTTTCTACTAAACCCATACCAAGAGAATTGGAATAAAGCCAATTAAGAAAAACCCCACCCAATACCTTTTCCTCTTCAGTTTTATTTGTTTCCCTATTGATATAATGAATTTTCAGTTTAAACATCCCCTATCCTACCTACTTACAAAACCACCATAAAAATATTTTGGTTCATACATTACGACAAAGGCTGTAGGTCGCATGGATTTGATTTTAGCTTCCAAAAGACTATAACGAGTCTTTTTCACCAACAAATATAGCATATCCTTTTCACCGTGAAGTCCAGAAATTTTCCAATTGGTAAGGCCATAATTATCCTTCCTAAGCTCATCAATTATTTCTTGGAGATCACCTTCAGTAATAATTTGAACTACCAAATATCCCATATTTAGTTTCTTTTCTAGCAGTGTGCCAGTTAGAACTCCCACAGCATAACCAGCTGAAGCCACTAATATAGGTATTATCGTATTGTCAGGGCTTGTAATAGCAAAGGCAAAGGCGGACATATAAATAAAATTTTCGAGAGCAGCTATAACTGCTGCAATACCTTTTTTACCCCTGATAACTAATATAACTCTAATAGTATTTAAGGCAACAAAAACAGCCATAGCAATAAAAATAATTAAATATTGTTCCATCTCCCCATACCTCCACTACAATTCTATCAATTTTGTAAGACAATTTAATTATCCATATTAATCTGAATTTTGCAAATGGAAATAATATTAAAAAGTCAGAATGAAATTCATCCTGACTTTTTAATATTATTATTAGATTTTTGCCTACCTTAAAGGTAGTACTATTTAGGCATGTTTTGTTCGGCGTATTGGATCATCTTTCTTACCATATAGCCACCAACATAACCATTTTCCCTAGAAGTTAAAGAACCTTTGTCTACTTGTTGGTAATTAGTAATTCCTAGTTCATTAGCAACTTCGTGTTTGAATTGGTTTAAAAAGTTAGTTGCTCCTTGTACTGCAGGTTTATTTGTGTTTCTTGGCATGTTATTAACCTCCTTTTATTTGAGTTCAATACTATTTTGTGTTTTTTAGTAATTATTATGTAAATAAGGAGATTGTAAATTTTGTTAAGTTTGTATACAAATTGAAATTTTATTTTCAGCCTTTTTCTTTCTCAATTTCTTTTTTGAATGGTTTTTCTTTTAAAATATTGTAAATATCAAGTAAAGTGGTGTGTTGAATATCGGCAGGACTTTTTTTCATAATTTTAAAAACATGCTGAATGGCAAAACCGATAAAAAATGTCATAATAATTGTACCAATTCCTACTAAACCACCCAATAAATACCCTATAACTAGGGCCGTACCTTCAATTATGGCTCTAATAAGCCAAACAGAAGCATTAAATTTTTTTATTAGCCCCACCATAAGACTATCTCGAGGACCTGAACCCATACCAACCCCAAGATAAAAATACGTTGCCCAACCGATTAAATAAATCCCGAGAATTAACATTAAAAACTGCTGCCACAACTGATCAACATAGGGTACCAATTGATATTTACGGATAATATCCACGAAATAACCAATGAAATACATATTCATCAGGCTACCAAAACCAGGTATTTCACCTAAAAATATACCCGCTATAATAATGACCAAACCTGTTAATTGACTAACCTGACCTAAAGTTAAGCTACTATGATTAACTACTCCTAAATGAAAAACATCCCAAGGTGAGGCACCTAATTGAGAATGAATTGTGAGTACAATAGCAAAGGAATATAGGATTATAGCAGCTAAAAGAGTGATGATTTTTTTTGAAATTTTTTTTATTTTCACCTATTGCCCTACTTTCATTTATTAAAAGAAAGTCCACCAAAAAAGTGGACTAGTTTTGAGAAATAATTCTAACTTTGGTTACAGCAAAACTTTCTTGAATGGATTTAAGAAATTCTCTCTCAATAATTGATTTTTGCCATGAGAATCTTGTAATTATCAACATTTCTTCTTCATGTTTTTTTATACTTATTAGGTTATTAATGTAGTCTGCAAAATTGTCTACACCTATTTTTTCATAAAGATTGATTAAACATGATAAAAGCTCGGGTTGTTCCTCTTCTATTCTATCCAATAGGGGGGTAAATTCTACCACTTTAAGAACCTCAGGGTATTCTATTTCGACTTCCTTACCTTGCTCTGTAGTAACTAAAGTTTTTCTTTCCATTTGATTTAACCCTCCATTCTAAAGTCTATTTATCTCTATTTAGAAGTTTTTTATTAGATTCACCATTTCAATAGCAGAGACAGCTGCATCAAAACCTTTATTCCCAGCTTTAGTGCCAGCCCTTTCAACAGCTTGTTCAATGGTTTCCGTGGTGACAACTCCAAAAACTACAGGTTTTCCAGATTTAAGGCCCACCTGAGCAACACCCTTACTCACTTCTGCACACACATAATCAAAATGGGGTGTAGCTCCTCTAATCACAGCTCCTAAACAAAGTACAGCATCATAATCCCTTTCAGCCATTTTCTGGGCAATTAAAGGAATTTCAAAGGCTCCTGGAACCCAAGCCACTTCAATGTCATTTTCCTTTACTCCATGTCTTTCTAGAGCATCTAAAGCCCCTCCCAGAAGCTTACTAGTTATAAATTCGTTAAAGCGAGCTACAACAATGCCTACTTTTATTCCTTCCCCTATCAAATTACCTTGATATGTCTTTACCATTTTCCTACCTCCTTATTTCGCTGAATTTTTACCTCCACATAAGTAATGACCCAACTTTTCCTTTTTAGTACTTAAATATTTTGCATTGGCACAGGTGGGGTTCATTTCTATGGGGACTCTTTCTACCACTTCTAAACCGTAACCCTCTAGTCCAGCGATTTTTCTAGGGTTATTGGTCATTAATCTGATTTTTTTAATTCCCA
>JAAZJU010000056.1 GCA_012800195.1 Clostridia bacterium | reverse complement strand
CCACGGCAATGGATTCTTCTAAAGAATCTGTAATAATTATTCCTCCGTAACCATTGAATACTGCGTTTACAAATTCTTTACGCTGTGGTGAGAGCTTTTTGATTTGTTCCTTAACTATCTTTTCCACTTTATCGGCTAGACTAGGATCATGGGTTACCAACAAGCTGGCGGAGTCTGGTCCATGTTCAGCTTCAATCATCAAGTCTAGAGCTACCTTTAAGGGGTCGGCATACTCATCAGCTAAGATTATAGCCTCACTGGGGCCAGCGGGAGATCCCACATCCAACACTCCTGACAATGATCTTTTGGCTGCTGTAACATAGGAATTACCAGGTCCAATAATCTTACTACACTTAGGAATACTCTCCGTACCAAAGGCTACGGCCGCTACAGCCTGGACACCACCCACCTTGTAAACTTCTTTAACCCCTGCAACCTTACAAGCTGCCAAAACACCATCATCTAAATTACCCTCTGGATTAGGCGGTGTCACCACTATTACTCGCTCTACTTGAGCCACCAGGGCTGGTATAGCGAGCATTAGTAACACTGAGGGGAAGCTCCCCTTGCCCCTAGGGACATAAATACAAACATCAGAGATAGGGTTAGTCTGTTCTCCTACCATTATCCCAGGTTGAGTTTCAGTGAACCAAAATCTCTGGGGCATTTGCTTTTCATGGAATTTCTTAATATTTTCGGCAGCTAATTCTAAAGCTTCTTTAAACTCTTGGTCTACTCTTTGATAGCCCTCAATAATTTCCTCTTTCGTAACTCGCAGATTTTCTCTAGTTAGTACAGCCTTATCAAACTTCTCGGTATAAAAAAATACCCCTTGATCTCCTTCAGCTTTCACTCGATCTATTATTTCCTGGGCAACGCTCAGATACTCACTTATATCCCTTTCAGCCCGCTTTAATAATCTCTCTTTGGCCAAGGAATCCATCTGACTCCAGTAATATCTTTTCATTTATTTCATCCTTTCCTGTAAAACTTCCCAGACCTGTTCATAAGCTACGCCACTAGCTTCAAATAAAACCATTAAATGATAAATAAGGTCGGCGGCTTCTTGAGCTAATTCTTGGGGATTATTATTTTTAGCAGCAATAATAACCTCTGCCGCCTCCTCTCCTACCTTTTTTAAGATTTTATCTATTCCTTGGGTAAAGAGGTAAGTCGAATAGGATTTTTCTGGTCGTTCCAGATTTCTTTGAGCCAGTACTTGTTTTAACTGTTCAAGAAGAGGTTCGCTATCTGAACCAAAACAGCTTTCCGTGCCCAAGTGACAAGCAGGTCCCTGAGGATCTACCTTGAGTAATAAGGTGTCTTGATCACAATCTAAGTACAGGTTGATTACCCTTTGCACATTACCTGAGGTCTCACCCTTTTGCCACAAAGTTTTACGAGAACGACTCCAAAACCAAGCAACTTTAGTCTCCAGGGTTTTTTCTAAAGCTTCTTTATTCATATAGGCAACCATTAATACTTTCCCTGTAAGATAGTGCTGTAAAATTACTGGTAAAAGCCCCTTCTCGTTCCAATTAATTTTATTTATATCAATTTCAGGCACTGACTAAGACCCCCTTTTCTCCCAGATAGTTTTTTATGCTTTTAATGGATGTCTCCTGATAATGAAAGATTGAGGCAGCTAAAGCTGCAGAAGCACCTGTCTTTTGAAAAACTTCCCAAAAATCATCTTTACTTCCTGCTCCTCCTGAAGCAATCACTGGAATAGGAACTGACTCACAAACAGCTTGGGTTAACTCCAGATCATAGCCCCCTTTATGTCCATCACAATCCATGCTGGTCAAAAGGATTTCTCCCGCCCCTAATTTAGCTGCCTCTTGAGCCCAAACCACTACATCTAATCCAGTATTCTGGTTACCACCCTGGGTATATACCTCCCAGCTACCTAAAACAGGATTATACTTGGCATCAATAGCTACAACGATACATTGACTTCCTAGATTTTGGGCTCCTATTTGAATTAAAGAGGGCTGGGAGATGGCAGCCGTATTAAGACTGACCTTATGGGCTCCTGCATTAAGAACTCTTTCCATATCCTCTAGACTCCTAACCCCTCCTCCCACTGTAAAGGGGATAGTTATTTTCTGAGCGATTTTTTCTACTATATCAAGGATGGTTCTTCTACCTTCATTTGTAGCTGAAATATCCAAGAGCACTAACTCATCGGCTCCCTCTTTTTCATAGCGGGCTGCTAATTCCACAGGATCACCAGCATCTTTTAAATCAACAAAACTTACTCCCTTAACTACTCTTCCATCTTTTAAATCCAGGCAGGGTATTATTCTTTTAGGTAACAATTTAGTTCCCCCCTCTTATTTGCTCTAAAAGCCTAGGAAGCTTAACATCCCCTGTATAAAGAGCTCTCCCAATAACCGCCCCTGTAATCCCTTGACTATATAGGGGTAATAAATCTAGTACATCCTGGTTTTGACTGATGCCCCCAGCTATAATTATCTCTTTTCCTGATTGCCTAGCTAATTCCAAGGCTTGGGCTATATTGGGGCCTCGCAAAGTACCATCCCTTTCCACATCAGTGTAGATAAATGTTTTTATACCTAGGTCCGATAATTTTAGAATAGCTTCTAGCAAGGAATTTTCTGACTTTTCTAACCAGCCCTCCTTCAGTGCTCTGTTATCTCGCCCATCAATTGAAACAATAACCTTTTCCTTACCAAACTCTGTCAACATTTCTCGTACTAGTTGGAAATTATTAAGAGCTACTGTACCTAGGATAACTCGACTGGCTCCTCCCTCTAAATAAGCCTTGGCCGTATTTAAACTTCGAATACCTCCCCCTATTTGAATCTTTAGGTCTAATTTAGCAATAATTTCTTGAATAAGAGGTAGATTTACTGGTTGCCCTGTCCTGGCCCCATCTAAGTCAATAATATGCAACCATTCTGCCCCTGCTTGGGACCATTGGAGTGCAGGCTCCAGAGGATCCTGATAATAGGTGCTTTCTAAATCATAATTGCCCTGTATTAAACGAACACATTTGCCTCCCCTAATATCCAGGGCTGGATAAATGGTAAAGCCCATTACTTAACACCTTCTTCCAATTTGTTTACAAATGCATCTATTACCTTAGTTTTAATATGATAGCTACTTTCATTGGCTATCAATCTGCTGGTAATATTGTCAAAGATAACCTCTAGCTCCAAAAGACCATTTTCTTTTAAGGTCTTCCCTGTGGACACGATATCTATAATAAAATCACTTAAACCTAAAAGAGGGGCTAGCTCTACTGAGCCATTGAGCTTAATTATTTCCACTTGCTGCCCTTTTTGGAGAAAGTATTTGGCAGTGATGTCTGGATACTTAGTAGCAATCCGCAGCATCTCCCCGCGAGGTAGTTCCCGCCCCTCTAAGCCACAGAGGGAAAGACGACAGCTACCTATTTTTAAATCCATTAGTTCATAAATACTTTCATTGGCTTCCATAAGGATATCCTTGCCTACAATACCCAAATCAGTTACCCCATACTTTACATAGGTCGGTACATCTTGGGGTTTGGCTAAAATAATCCCGAGGTTTTCTTCAGGTCTTTCAATAACCAACTTACGGCCTTCTATTATCTCCTCTTCTATTAAACCAACTCTTTTAAAAAGCTGGCTGGCTTCCGTAAGAATTCTTCCTTTTGGAAGAGCTATAGTTAGCATTTTTCTCATCCTCTCTTGCTCCTGGGGGAGCAATTCACCTTATGGCCCAGGCCATCCTCTCTTACCCCTAAGGGGTAATTCACCTTATTAATCTAGGACTACTCTTTTAGTAAACCTTTGAAGAAAGCCCTCAGTTACCTTATCTTGGTCAGCTATTACTATTACTTCACCCTCAGCTCGCAATTGATTGGCCTTTTTGATGGCTCTTAATCTAGAGGCCGGGCTATAAAGTATAATGGTTTTTTCTTTTTGAGACTCTAAACCCTCACAATTAATCACTTTCACCAAATCATCTAAATTGATGGCAAAGCCAGTGGCTGGAGCTGGTCGCTTAAAGGAAGCTAAAAGATTATCATATCTCCCCCCTGTGCAAAGGGGATAAGGATGACCAGCACAATAAATATTAAAAATTAGACCAGTATAGTAGTTTTGGCTCCCCAGCAAAGTTAGATCGTAATTTATATAAGGGGTAATTTCATATTCCTCGAGAATTTGTGCTAAATCGGCCATTTCAGTAAAAATTCCTTGCCATTGGGGGGTATTAAACCAGTCCCGGGCCTCCAGCACATCTGTAAGTCTACCCCGGAGCTTTAAGACCTTTTGGAGATACTCTTTATAGATTTGAGATATGGAGAGGGTTTCTATAATTTTCCGAAAACCTACATAATCCCTTTCCAGTAAGCTATTAAACAAGAGTTTTTGTTCTAAGATCGGACAAGCTACCTCTGCCAAGAGAATTTTTAAAAAATTTGTATGACCTACGGTCACTTTAACCTCACTTATGGGGTAATTTAGAATGGTTTTAACGGCTAAAGCAATTACTTCCGCATCTCCTGTTAAATCCTGGACACCAATTAACTCCACATCTAATTGCTTGATTTCTTCTAGACCTAAGCCATAATTAGCCTTATTGCGATAAACACTACCGATATAACTTAGCCGCAAAGGTAGCTCCATATCTTGATAAATGGAAGCGGCAAAACGGGCAATGGGAGTTGTTAAATCTGGACGGAGAACTACTGTAGAACCCGATGTATCTAGAAATTTAATTAACTTCTCTTCTGGGATCTGAGAATATAGACCTACAGTTTTAAAATATTCGATAATAGGGGTCTCTACTTCTTCATAACCCCATGTTTCTATAAAGCTTTGAGCTTTTCTACTAACCCTTTGGTTGAGACGGACTTTTTCCGGCAATAAGTCCTTGGTACCTGTAGGCTTTTCGAAATAAAGAGGCATAAATATCACTCCAAACTTCACTTCTCTATCGTGCTAAAGCAATAATGTATTATTGCGATAATATCATGAAGACAAGCTCCAGGTCAAGACTAAATTTTCAGATTCTTCTTGACTATTGAATATTGGTGATGCTACAATAGGGAAAATTACAGCTAAAACTATGATAGAGAAGAGTAATTGGGTAACTGTTAGCTAAAGAGAGCTGGTGAGGGTGGAAATCCAGTGCAACAGTCCAATGAAGCCCCTCTAGAGTGTCTTGTCGAAACTTTTTAGTAGACGGACCGGTTTTCCTCCGTTACAGGATTAGTGAATTGCGACTGAGGTGGGTCATCTTTGATGGCCAACTAGGGTGGTACCGCGAGAGTACTCTCGTCCCTAAATATTATTAGGGGCGGGAGTTTTTTTATATTAAGGAGGGTTAAAAGTGCAGAATATTAAAAAAGATGTTTTGGAGCTTTTAGAAAAAGACAGTCGTTTGACTAACGATCAATTAGCTAAACTCCTCAATGTCAGTGCAGAAGAAATCAAGGAAATCATTGAGCAATTGGAACGAGATAATATTATTTTACGGTACAGTACAATTATTAACTGGGAAAAGCATGGTTGTCAAAAGGTTACTGCCATGATTGAAGTTAATATTACTCCCCAGCGAGAGGTTGGCTTTGATAAGATTGCGGAGAGAATCTACCGTTTCCCTCAAGTGAAATCTGTTTATTTAGTATCCGGTTCCTATGACTTATGTGTAATTATTGAAGACGATACTATGCAGGGTGTATCCCGCTTTGTTGCAGAAAAATTGGCCCCTTTAGAGCATGTTAATGGCACTAAAACTAATTTCATCATGAAACGGTATAAAGAGGATGGCGTCATCTTCACTGGTGAAGATACAGATAGAAGATTGGTGGTGATTCCCTAATGACAATTAATCCAGCTTCTTTTCTTAATGAAACTGTTAAAAGTATACCCCCCTCAGGGATTCGTAAGTTCTTTGACCTTGTTAGTCAAACTAAGGGGGTTATCTCCTTAGGCGTTGGGGAACCAGACTTTGTAACCCCTTGGCATATTAGAGAGGCCTGTTATTATTCCTTAGAAAAGGGCTATACCACCTATACCTCTAATTATGGAATGCCTGAATTACGGGAAGAAATTTGTAAGTATTTAGAGAAATTTAATCTAGAGTATAGCCCCCTGGATGAAATATTAGTTACTGTAGGGGTAAGTGAGGGGGTAGACCTGGCTCTAAGAGCCTTAACTTCACCGGGAGATGAGGTTTTAATTCCTGACCCTGCTTATGTTTCCTACGCACCAGGAGTTATTTTAGCTGGTGGGGTCCCCATCCCCCTAGGAACTTATGAAAAAGATGAATTTAAGCTCACAGCCGAGGAATTAAAGTCAAAAATCACTCCTAAAACAAAGATATTAGTATTCCCCTTCCCTAATAATCCTACTGGAGCAGTGATGTCCAAAGAGGATATGGAAAAGTTAGTTCCAATTATCCTGGAACATAATTTAGCAGTAATCTCCGATGAGATTTATTGTGAGCTAACCTATGAAGGGGAGCATACTTCAATAGCTTCTTTACCAGGCATGTGGGAAAGGACCATTGTTTTAAATGGTTTTTCTAAGGCTTATGCTATGACTGGCTGGAGAATAGGTTATGCTGCAGCACCCGAACCACTCATCAGTGCAATGATGAAAATTCACCAGTTTACTATGCTTTGTGCCCCGATTATGAGTCAAAAAGCTGCCTTAGAGGCCTTGAGAAACGGTGAAGAAGAAATGAAGAAAATGATTCAGTCTTATTATAAAAGAAGAAACCTCATTGTTAATGGGCTAAGGGAAATTGGTTTGCCCTGTTTTGAGCCTCGGGGTTCCTTCTATGTCTTCCCTAACATTCAAAGTACAGGACTTACTTCTGAGGAGTTCGCGGAAAGATTACTGCTTGAGGAAAAGGTGGCTGTTGTACCAGGTAATGCCTTTGGAGCCAGTGGGGAAGGATTTATCCGTTGCTGTTATGCCGCTTCAATTCAAAATATTAATGAAGCCTTAGAGCGAATGGGTAGATTTGTGAAGCAATT
>JAAZJU010000055.1 GCA_012800195.1 Clostridia bacterium | reverse complement strand
TAACATTAATCGTTTATGGATATCCGGTACTGACATGTGCATCATATCCATCAACTCCTTAAAAAAAGCTTTTGCTATTTTTTTAACCAAATAGGGCAATTCTTAAACAAAATTATTTAACTCCTACTCCTAAAGTTACTCCAGTAACCGTTTTTGCTCCCTTACCATAGAGGACCTTAGAACATTCTAGTAAAGTGGCTCCCGAGGTCATTAAATCATCAACTAGTAAAATCCTTTTCCCCGCTATAATATCAGAATTATTTACTTGAAAAGCATTTCTCACATTACTAGCTCTTCTCCTTTGACTTAACCCACTTTGATGAGAGGTGGCAATTACTCTTTCTAATAGCTGGTCATTGAAAGGTAATCCTGTGATTCTGGCTACCTCCTGACCTAGTAAACTGGCCTGATTAAAGCCTCTGGTTCGTAGTCGATCTTTATGTAAGGGTACTGGTAAAACTAAATCCACTTCCTTATTCTTTAAAGTAGCGATCATTATTTCCGCTAAGGGAGTAGCCAACCAGCCCTGGTTTTTAAATTTTAACTGATGGATAGTTTGGCGCCATTTCCCCTCATAGGGAATAGCGGCATAATTTCTCAAAAAATACTGGGGCCAATAAAAGCAATTACCACATTCCTCTCCCCTGACCCCTAAGGTCCCACATCTTGCACATTGTCCCCTTTCCTCTTTGATTTTTTTTAATTCTTCTAAGCAATGAAAGCAAACTTGTAATTCCTCTTGTTTTGTATGACAAAAGGGACATATTCGTGGAGTGGGAAAAAGCAATTCTAAAAAGGCTTGGAAATATTTCATAGGGGCAACCCTCTTTCCTTGGATTGCCCCTACTCTTCTACATTGTTTTTATTTTTCCTGCAAGAGTTCCCCATGGGATTGATCCCTCGCAAGTTCCTCGTAATGACTAGGGATTGAGATCCTTCACTATGTTCAGGAGGACAACAGATTGCGCCCACTCGCCCACTGCCTTGCAGAATGGCCTGTAAGATGTCACACTGTTTTTTATACTTGCGCCAATTCCTCGTAGAGATAATCATTCAAAATCTTAATATAGGTACCTTTCATTCCTAAAGAACGAGCATCGATTACGCCAGCACTTTCTAATTTTCTTAAGGCATTGACAATTACGGAACGAGTTAATTTATACTTCTCGGCTAGTTTGCTGGCTACTAAGAAACCTTCGCTACCTTCTATCTCATTGAAAATGTATTTAACTGCTTCCAATTCTGAATAGGATAGAACTTCTAAAGCCAATTGAACAACACTCTTTTTACGAGCTTCACTTTCAAGTTTTTGATTCTGGATGCGCATGATTTGCATGCCAGCCACTGATGCACCATATTCTGCAAGAATTACTTCACCAGGCTTAAAGGCTTGTCCTTTGCGAGCATAAACTATAGTCCCTAATCTTTCACCACTACTTATTACTGGGGCTAAGATAACATAGAAGTTATCCCTTTGGATATTCACCTCAGTTTGAGTATAGCCAAAAATCCATTGCTGACAAGCTTCTGAAAACTGTTTATCGTCCAATTCTTCTAAATTGAATAAACCATCTACATCAATTTCTGTATAGCTCAATAAATCGCCTTTTTTTCCAACTATGTAGACATTACAGCCAATTATGGATCTTAATTCATTAGCAACATTCTCAAAATCTAAAACATTCCCTGCAGCTTTCTGTAATAATTGGTGCATAACTCTGGTTTTTTCCAATAAGGTTTGAATCTCCATACTATTTTTAATGCCTCCTTTTATCGATTTGTTTGTAGTATTGCCAACAATTTGCAAATTATACACTATAAGTAATTTATTTCTGGATTAGACTTTGTAATTTTTTTTCTTTATAATATTTGCGAGGTGAAATCAATGAAAATAGGAAATATTCAAATTGCCAATCCTGTGGTCCTAGCCCCTATGGCTGGAGTCACCGATAAGGCCTTTCGGATTTTAGCTAAGGAGCAGGGCTGTGGCTTAATATATACGGAAATGGTTAGTGCTAAGGCTTTAACCTATAAAAATGTACGAACTTTTGATCTGATAGATTTAAGAGATGAAGAGCCACCCATCAGTGTCCAAATCTTTGGTTCTGAACCAGAGATTATGGCCGAAGGAGCAAAAATGGTAGAAGAGGCTGGAGCCAGTATTATAGATATTAATATGGGCTGTCCCGTGCCTAAGGTGGTTAAAAATAATGAGGGCTCCGCATTAATGCAAAACCCTCAATTAGCCTCTGATATAGTTAAAAGTGTGGTCAAAGCTGTAAAGATCCCCGTCACCGTAAAATTCCG
>JAAZJU010000054.1 GCA_012800195.1 Clostridia bacterium | reverse complement strand
TGTCTAAGGTCTTTAAAGATGGACTGGTCTTGCCCCTCTCAATCTCACTAATATGGGTATAGGAAACCCCTGAGATTTTCCCTAATTCAACCAAAGTTAAACCTTTCTTCTCCCTAGCCTGACGCAATTGGGCCCCGATATTATGATATAAGTTTCTCCGCTTATAGCTTAGTAAGTCTTCTTCTTTAACATCCAGATGCTTTGCAACAATTCTTAGAATATCCGGTGAAAACTCTTTACGGCCTAAATAAATTTCTGTTATTTCCTCAATATAACTAACAGGAACATCCAAATCATTAATTAACTGATCCAGAGTTAGACCTTTCTCACTTAATATTCGACTAAGATTATTACGACTTGACATGTTTTCTACCCCCATTTTAAATATTTAAGCCTTTTCACCTTAACTTTTGGATGCTATTTCAGAACTTATTTATGCGACTAAAATAAAAATATTAAGGTATTAGGTAGACTTTTTTATCTACTTCTATAAAAAGTTTATTTTTCCTGCAAAAATTTTTTTTATTTTCTCATAAAACTACTAGATTATTTCTTCTAATTCAGCAAATTTAGCTATTTTAAGGCTCCTAGGGCAATTTGAATTGCTTTTGCTAAGTTAAATCGTGTTTTTTAACTGTTGGAGGTGATTTTTTTAGTCTTCTAATCTGTTTTTTATTTTTTTTAAAGAAATTTTTATTTAATTTCTCCTAAAATTACTTTATCTATCCCATCCACTTCTGCCAATTTTACCATTATTACTTCTTTACGAGAGGTAGGAATATTTTTTCCAACAAAATCTGCCCTAATGGGAAGCTCTCGATGTCCCCTATCAATTAGGACCGCTAATTGAATAACATTCGGGCGCCCCAAATCAACAAGGGCATCTAAGGCAGCTCTTACAGTCCTGCCTGTGTAAAGAACATCATCTACTAAAACTATTTTTTTCCCTACAATATTAAAGGGTAATTCTGTTCCATGGACAATGGGTTGATCTGCTAAAGTCGTTAAATCGTCCCTATATAAGGTGATATCCAGTTTGCCAACCTCAACCTCAATACCTTCAATTTCTTTTATTTTTTCAGCTAGTTTTTGGGCCAAAGGCACTCCCCTAGTTCTTATACCCACTAAAATAAGATCTCTAACACCTTTATTTTTTTCTATGATTTCATGGGCAATCCGGGTTAGGGATCGATTAAGTTGCTGATCATCCATTATAATAGTTTTTTCTTGAATATTCATTTTCCTTCCTCCATTTCTCTAAGTTTATTTAAAACCATATCGAAATAATCGGGGAGAGATGCAGTAAACTCTAAGTATTTTTCAGTCCTAGGATGAATAAAGCCTAAAAGGTAAGCATGTAAGGCCTGGCCTGGAAAATCTAGGCTCTGCTTCCGATAACCATATAAGGGATCTCCTACTAGAGGATGATTAATATAAGCTAAATGCACCCTAATTTGATGAGTCCGACCAGTTTTTAATTTACATTCTAGCAAGGTATTATTAGGAAAGCGTTCCTTAACCATATATTTAGTTACCGCTTCCTTAGAGTTTTGGGCAGTGACGGCCCTTTTTTTACGATCAACAGGGTGACGGCCAATAGGAGCATCAATAATCCCGCCTGGTTCCATAATAACCCCTTCAGTTAATGCCAAATAAGCTCTTTTTACTGTGTGTTCCTTCAATTGTTGGGCTAAACTTTGGTGGGCAAAATTATTTTTTGCAACCATTAAAAGACCAGAAGTATCTTTGTCTATTCTATGGACAATTCCTGGTCTTAATTTGCCGTTTAGATCCGAAAGTTCCTGACAGTAAGCTAAAAGAGCATTTACCAGTGTGCCTGAATAATTTCCTTCTGCTGGGTGGACTGTCATGCCTATAGGCTTATTAATAACTAATAAATCCTTGTCCTCATAGATAATATCTAAGGGAATATTTTCGGCTTCAATTTTTATTGGCTCCTGTTCTGGTATTTCAACAAAGATAATATCATTTTCTTTTAGTTTATAATTGGCCTTTACATGATTATCATTAATCCTAATAAGGCCCTCAGTTATTAGTTTCTGAATATAGGAACGAGAGATTTGAGGCAGATTTTCGGAAACAAACTTATCTAATCTTTGATTTTCCTCCTCAGTAACTTCAAAAATAAATCTCTCCATTAAATTTCCTCCTTAGTAGTTAGCACCTTATAGGATATATAAAGCATTGCTACGACTACCGCCGTGTCAGCAATATTAAAAATAGGCCAAATTTGAAAATCAAAAAAATCCGTTACAGTACCTGAACGCCACCGGTCTATGAGGTTACCTAATGCACCCCCAACTACCATACCTAAAGCAATCTTTAGTAGTACCTGGTTTTCCTTAAGCTGTCTATAAAAGTAATAAATAAAAGCAAGGATTATAAAGGTAATTATTATAAAAAATATCCTTTGGTTGGCTAAAATACCAAAAGCTGCCCCTGGGTTTTCAATATATGTTAAGTGAAAAATATTGGGGATTATCGGTATACTTTGGTATAACTCCATGTTTTCTTTTATTAGCCATTTAGTACCTTGGTCAAAAATTAATATTAATAATGCAGTAAACCAAAAAGGCAAATTTGTCCCCCCTTGAAATGATGTCTATATTACCTAATTCTAACATAAAGAAAAAACCGCTCCAAGGGCGGTATTAAATACTTTGCTTTCTTTCTAACTTTTATCGGCAAAATTTTTTTATTTCTCTGTGGTACCGCTTTTTTCCTCCTTATTAATTATTTCAATGGGCTCCTCTTCATCATCTAAACCCTCAAAATCCTGGTAAAATTGACCATCATAATCCTTATATACGGGTATTTGTTCATAATCTTCTACAATGCCTATGTCCTCATCATAATCAATATACATACTATTGTAGCTTAGGGCTCCAATTTCATTAGGGGTTTGAGAGGTACCATATCTAGCCACTGCCTGCCAAGCATCCTCACCATCAAAGGCATTTTGCTCACCTTCTTCTGATGTTCTCAAAGAATTTTTAGTGATCCCACCAAAGGGAGGCATAATGACTCCTTCTTCCTCAGGACGTCTAGTTCTATTATTTTCCCCTCCATCCTCACTACGACACGCTACACACATAGTTGTAAAGGGGATTGTTTCCAATCTTTCTTCGGGAATTTCCAGACCACATTTATCACAAAAACCATATTTCCCCTGAGCCATTTTCTCAAGGGCATCTTCCACCTTGGCAATTTGCTCTTGGGCATATACTTTAAATCCTATATCTTTACCTCTTTCAAAAACTTCACTGGCTATATCACCAGGATGATTATCATACATAGATAATTCTGCAGTAGTTACACCCATAGGGTCTAATAATCCCTGATCTAAAGAAGCAATTAAATCTTCATACTCCTTCTTTAAATTCATTAATTTTTCCTTAAATTGTGTAATTTTTCTTTTATCCATTACTATAGTCCTCCTAGTAGGGAATTAGGTATTGGCTTTAACCAATTGAATAAGATAGGCAATGAAATCACTGATGAGAGGTAAATTTAAGAGTATTAGCCTTTGCAATATATACAAAACAATAGCAAATAAAATAGTTAAGCCAATGGCGGTACCTAGACCCCTGGCCAAACCTGCTATGAAATTCACCCATAAGAGTCGTTTGGGATTATTAAGGAGCTCAATATATTCCGCTATTTTCATTTTTTCCAGCTTTAACGCTATTTGTTCCAATTTTTCTTCTAGCAATTTATTAGAAGTATCCTTCATGTTAATCACACTCGCTCTCCACTTAATTTCCCCCAGAAAGACCTTAGTAATACATATTGGAGAAATATTTAAAAATGTTAAAAAGGCAAAGCGCCTATTATTATAGTCACTTTGCCTTTTCTTATCTTGCAATTATTTATCTATTTTTAATTAGTTAATGCATGTACTGGGGCAGGAATTCTGCCTCCTCTATTAATAAAAATATCAGAACTGAATTTATTGACTGCCATGATAGGAGCATGACCCAGTAGCCCGCCAAAAACAACCATTTCTCCAACCTTTTTATTAGGTACTGGAATGATTCTTACAGCAGTAGTTTTTTTATTAATCATTCCAATCGCCGCTTCATCGGCAATTATAGCTGAAATAGTTGCAGCACTGGTATCTCCTGGTACAGCAATCATATCTAAGCCTACAGAGCAAACACAGGTCATAGCCTCTAATTTATTGATATCTAAAGCTCCGGCTTCAACGGCTCTAATCATACCAGCATCTTCACTAACAGGAATAAAAGCACCACTTAAACCACCCACATAGGAGGAGGCCATGGCACCGCCTTTTTTCACAGCGTCATTGAGCATAGCTAAGGCTGCTGTTGTCCCATGGGTACCGCATTTTTCTAATCCCATTGCTTCTAAAATATCAGCCACACTATCTCCAATAGCTGGAGTAGGAGCTAAGGAAAGATCAACAATTCCAAAAGGAACTCCTAATCTTTTTCCTGCTTCCCTACCAACCAATTCTCCCATCCTGGTAATTTTAAATGCTGTCTGTTTAATAGTATTAGCCAGTTCACCAAAATCAGCTTCAGGGTTCTTTCTAATTGCATTTAAAACAACTCCTGGACCACTGACTCCTACATTAATTACTGTTTCTGGTTCCCCTACACCATGGAAAGCTCCAGCCATAAAGGGATTATCCTCAGGGACATTACAAAAAACAACTAGCTTAGCACATCCTAAACCATCCTGTTCCTTTGTAAGTTCCGCAGTATCTTTAATTATATGGCCCATGAGCTTAACTGCATCCATATTTATACCAGCTTTAGTGGTGGCAATATTTATTGAAGAGCAAACCCTTTCAGTTTGGGCTAAACTTTGGGGGATAGACTTAATTAGTTTTTCATCACCTATGGTCATTCCCTTATGAACAAGGGCAGAAAAACCCCCGATAAAGTTAACCCCTACTTCCTTGGCAGCCTTATCAAGGGTCAATGCTATTTCTACATAATCATCTACTTTAGCTGCTTCTGCCACTAAGGCTATGGGAGTAACAGAGATGCGTTTATTAATGATTGGAATACCATAATCTCTCTCTATTTCCTCTCCAACTCTCACTAACTGTTCAGCCTTTTTAGTAATTTTCTCATAGATGTTTTGGCAAAGAATCTTTATATCCGGATGAGAACAATCCCGAAGAGAAATACCCATGGTGATAGTCCTAATATCCAAATTTTCTGTTTCTACCATCCTAATTGTTTCTAAAATTTCCTCTGAATTTATACTTTTAAAAGGCATAAAAATCCTCCCCCTATATCCGGTGCATAAAACTAAAAATATCTTCGTGCTGGGCAGATATTTTTACACCAATTTCCTTTCCTTTACTAGCTAGCTTTTCCTTTAATGTACTAAAATCCGATTTGCTATGGGCAATATCTACTAACATAATCATGGTAAAGAACTCCTGCAGAATAGTTTGACTTATATCTAAAATATTAACATTTTCTTCAGCCAATATATTAGAGACCCCAGCAATAATTCCAACCTTATCTTTACCTACCACTGTAATTACAACTCGTTGACTTAGTTCCTTTTTATCCATCTATACTCCCTCTTTCTTTAAATAACAATAATCTTATAAAGTTCAATTATTTTTAGGAAATTCCTGCTTGTAATGAAAGTTTTACCATTTAAAATTTTATGAAGACCGTATGTATTTTTATAATAGCAATAGAAAAAACGAGATCCTTCTCCAGCCTTTAATTGCTTATTGACTAGTCTTTGTTCTTGATTAAAGGCCAGGTCGGGATGACAGATGAGCAAAAAAAGCCAGCTCTTAGAGCTGACCTTTTTTCCAACGTAATACAGGCTTTCTAGCCGCTGTAACCTCGTCAAATCTTGAAACATGAGTTGAGTGAGGCGCTTTTTGGAGAAGTTCTGGGTTTTCCAAGGCTTCTTGACTGATTTTAATTAAAGCTTCCGCGAAATCATCTAGAGTTTCTTTGCTTTCTGTTTCAGTAGGTTCAAACATCATTGCTTCTTCCACTATTAATGGGAAATAAACAGTAGGCGGATGGAAACCATAATCTATCATTCGTTTAGCCATATCTATAGTTTTAATACCCTTTTCCTTAGCCTCCTGAGTTGGAGTGCAAACAAATTCATGTTTAGCCAAATTTTCAAAGGGCATTGTATAATTATCTTTAAGTTTTTCCTTTAAATAATTAGCATTTAAAACAGCTAATGTACTAGCTTCTTTCAACCCTTGAGCACCTAAGGCCCGAATATAGGTATAAGCCTTGACGGCCACACCAAAGTTTCCATAGAAGGTTTTGATTTTACCAATGGATTGGGGTAAATCATAATCCCAGTAATACTGTCCCTTTTCTTGATCATATTCCACCACTGGCTTAGGTAAGAAGGGAATTAATTTCTCTTTTACCCCTACTGGACCGCTACCTGGACCACCACCACCATGAGGAGTTGAAAAGGTTTTATGGAGGTTATAGTGAATTACATCGAACCCCATATCCCCAGGACGAGCATGACCCATAATGGCATTCATATTGGCACCATCATAGTATAATAGGCCACCAGCCTCGTGAACTACTTCGGCTATTTCAGCTATTTCTGCTTCGAATAAACCTAAGGTATTAGGATTAGTTAGCATTAATCCAGCTGTATCCTCACCCACTACCTTTTTTAATTCCTCTAGGTCTACTAGTCCCCGGTCATTGGATTTTATCTCCACAGTTTTGTATCCACACATACTAGCTGTGGCTGGGTTAGTACCATGGGCTGAGTCAGGAACTATAATTTTTACCCTTTTATGGTCATTTCTGCTTTGATGATAAGCCTTTATCAAAAGGATCCCCGTTAGTTCCCCATGAGCACCAGCAGCTGGTTGTAAGGTTACTTTATCCATCCCAGAAATTTCACTAAGGTATGCAGATAAATCATAGATTAATTTTAGAGCACCTTGGGAAGTTTCCTCTGGTTGATAAGGATGAATAAAAGCAAAGCCAGGTAAATTAGCCATATCTTCATTAATTTTAGGATTATATTTCATGGTACAGGAGCCTAAGGGATAAAAGCCTGAATCCAAACCATAATTCATTTGTGATAACCGGGTGAAATGTCTGACAACATCCAGTTCGCCAACCTCAGGGAGAAGAGGAGCTTCCTCTCTTATGTCAATATCCTTTGCCAAAGCATCAGTATCTATTAAAGGTACGTCTAACTGGGGCAAGGAATAGCCTTTGCGACCGGGAGAAGATTTTTCAAATATTAGTTTTTCTTTCATGCTAATCCCTCCCATACCTGTTTTAATAAATCAATTTCTGTTTTCGACCTGGCTTCAGTAACACAAATAAGCATATGATTCTTTAATTCTGGATAAAATCTCCCTAAATCAAGACCTCCCAAGATACCTGCTTGGAATAAACGGTCATTGATACAAGCAATGTCCTCTTTAGTCTTAACCACAAACTCCTTAAAAGAGGGACCCTGAGGAAAAGCCAGCTCTACTCCATCAATTTGGGTTAAAACCTTTTGGGCATAATGGGCCTTTGAGATACAATGCTCTGCCACCTCTTTTAGGCCTTTTTTGCCCAAGGCACTTAAGTAAATAATTGCAGTAAGAGCACAAAGTGCCTGATTGGAACAAATATTAGAAGAAGCCTTTTCCCTCCGGATATGTTGTTCTCTAGCCTGTAAGGTTAAAACAAAACCATCCTTACCATGTTGGTCCTTGGCTAATCCAACAATCCTACCGGGAATTCTCCTGATTAATTTTTCCGTTGTAGCTATAAAACCTAGATATGGACCACCAAAGCTTAAGGGCATACCCAAGGATTGGCCTTCGCCTACCACGATATCAGCTCCTAATTTACCAGGAGCCTCTAAAATACCTAGAGAGATTGGATCTGCACAAACTATTGATAAAGCTTTGGTACTTTTGACCCTATCAATTAGAGTCTTCAGTTTTTCTATTTTCCCGAAGAAGTTGGGATTTTGAATAATAACAGCTGCAAAATCATTAGTTAAAGTCTGATCTAGAAAATCCAAATCAGTAGATCCCTCTTTGGTATAAGGTATCTCTATGATTTCAATTTCCCTAGCCCAAGCATAGGTTTTTATGACTTCCCTATATTCTGGATGAACAGTGCTACTAAGTAGAACTTTCTTTTTATTAGTTTGAGCAACTGCCATAATCATTCCTTCGGCTAAAGCCGTTGCCCCATCATACATGGAAGCATTAGCTACATCCATACCTGTTA
>JAAZJU010000053.1 GCA_012800195.1 Clostridia bacterium | reverse complement strand
TCAACTTTAAATACTACAACAGCAACTGCTAATGCAAACAATGCAATCCAACTTATTATGAATTTTGTTAAATTGATATTTTCGCTTTCATAACTAATCATTAGGCTCGCAACCAAAGAGATTAACACCAACAAAGGAATAATTATCTTATTTCTTTTGAAGGTTGCTATGTATAAAAATTTCCTATAGTCTTCTTTTGACATAGTCGTATTAACCACGATTTCAGGCTGTTCCATATCATTCACTCCTTCACAAACTATTAGCAAGAAGTTTAATGTCCGCATGGAAACCTGGCCCCTGCCTTTACTTCTGAGATTATTATATCATTGTTTTAGGTTGGTCAGTAGTTGCAATGCTTCTTGCCGTTTCTTCCCTTCCAGTGATAAAGTTTGCTCGTGGAAAAATAAGGGCAGACAAAAACCGTCGAGGATTGATTTCCTCGACGGTTGTATATTGACAAATATTAACGTTTGGAGAATTGTGGAGATCTTCTTGCACCTTTTAAGCCGTATTTCTTTCTTTCCTTCATTCTTGGATCTCTTGTTAAGTAACCAGCTCTTTTTAAAGCAGGGCGTAATTCAACATCAGCCTTTAATAATGCTCTAGCTATACCCAAACGGATAGCACCAGCTTGACCTGTGGAACCACCGCCATGTACTTTACAAATAACATTAAATCTTCCTTCAGTATCAGTTAGAACCAAAGGTTGTTTAACAATCATTTCTAATGTTTTCTTACCAAAGTAATCATCTATTGAACGGTTATTTATAAGAACTTGGCCATCACCAGGAACTAGTCTTACCCTTGCTACTGAAGATTTACGACGTCCTGTACCGTAATATTGTACTTGTGCCACTTAATCTGCCTCCCTTCCTAACCTCTATTCCAGACTTCAGGTTGTTGAGCTTCATGTGGATGCTCTGAACCCTTGTAAACTTTTAGTTTTGTGTACATTTGTCTTCCTAAACGATTGTGAGGAAGCATACCTTTAATAGCCACTTCAATTGCTAACTCAGGTTTTTTCTCTAGTAATTCTCTATATGAAGTACGCTTTAAGCCACCAACATAGCCAGAATGGCGGATATATTCCTTTTGATCTAGTTTTTTACCAGTCAAAACCACTTTCTCAGCGTTTATAACAATCACATGATCGCCAGTATCAACATTTGGAGTGTAAGTTGGTTTGTGTTTTCCTCTTAATAAAGTAGCAGCTTCTGTAGCTAATCTACCTAGAGGCTTATCGGTAGCATCTAAGATGTACCATTTTCTTTTAACCTCATTTGGCTTAGCCATATAACTTTTCATCTATCGAGTTTCCCTCCCTAATACTACTTACATTACTTAAATATAGCAGTGTTTTTATTATTCAGATCCGGGGCTCTTGGATCGCACGAACATAAAAAACCACAGTAACATTTTAATACACGGTACCATGAGTGTCAAGCAATTCCTTGGGGTAATTTTATTTGCAAGTGGGTTAGTGTGAAAGCTTACAGGCAATACATCGGGTCAGTGTGTTAGTGGGTAAGCATTATTACAATATGGTCCAGCTTATTGGTCAGTGCCATGATGACAGGGAATATCGCCATGATGTGTGACGATGAAAGTGAATATGCTGGGATGTGTCATAGTGCCATGATGCAAGTGAATATTCCCGGATGTGCCGCTGTGACATAGAAAAATATAACAAGTAAATTTACCAGGTCAGATATTTCTAACCAGAGAGATTGCCTGTCAGATGCTTCTAACAAGCAAGATTCCTTGTCAGACATGTCTCGGTTTACGGTGGCACAGTGGCACGGTGTCACGATGACACGATGACACTGTGTTTTCTTACACACTGACATCCAGAATAGCCCTTTAGCTGTCACACTGTCATACAGATTAGCCCATAAGCCATCGCACTGTCATTCAGAATATCCCGTGAGCCGTCACGCTGACATCCAGATTAGCTTATTAAGCATAATACACTTCCTGCAAATATAGTCCATGAGCTGGTACCGTTTTCCCAGCCAAGGTACGATCTTGAGTTCTCAGGATCTCTTTAATAGAGCTAATCTCCCTTTTCCCTTGGGCAATTTCTAATAAGGTACCTACTATAATTCTGACCATATTATAAAGAAAGCCATTACCTTTAACATGTATTTCCCATAAGGCTCCATCCCTTTGTAATTCTAAAGAATATATTGTTCTTTCAAAGGTTTTTACTGATGCTCCACTAGCTGAAAAACCTTTAAAATTATGGGTGCCGATAAATTCTAGACAACCCATTCTCAATAATTCCTCATTTAATTCCATTGGAAAAAAATAGGTATATTTATGATGAAATACTGATGGTATTCTAGCATTATAGATTTTATAAACATAATGTTTGCCAGTAGAATCATATTGAGCATGGAAATCTAAAGACATTTCCTCCGTAGCTTTAACCACTATATCCTTAGGCAATAAACTATTTAATGCTAAGGGGATTTTGTTAACAGGAATATCCCTAGAAGTTTTAAAGTTTATCACCTGTCCCAAGGCATGAGTCCCTGCATCAGTTCTACCAGCACCTTGAACTTTAACATCTTCCTTTAGAACCCGCATCAAACAACTTTCCAAAGTATCTTGAATAGTAGGTAGATTTAGTTGCTTTTGAAATCCGTGATAATTTGTGCCATCATATTCAATTATAGCCTTTATATTGCGCATGTTATCATCCTCAAATTCGTTATTCCGTGAACGCGTGGGCGCGTAAAACAGTGGAAATGTTATACTGGAGTGAACATACGGAAAATCGGCTAAATATTCTTAGCGAAGCTGAGGTAATAAAAGCTAACGAGCAAACAGGAGGTTTGCGAGAGTGTGATTTGGGTCATGGACGACCCATTGAACACGGTTAGCTTTTATCCGAAGCAAGCCTAGAATATTCCGATTTGAAGTCCAGTGAGCGAAAGTATAACATCTTCAACAATTCTACATACTTCCCAGGCTCATCCAGATTTGCCTATAAGCGAAGATAGATTGCAAAAACAAGAAAACCCATTGAAATAATAATAGCTATAAAATCAATAAATGTATATTTAAGTTGTTTCATCCGGGTTCTATTTTCTCCACCTCGGTAACACCTAGCTTCCATAGCCATAGCTAGATCGTCGGCTCTACGAAAAGCACTAACAAATAAAGGCACTAAAAGGGGGATTAAGGCTTTAGCCCTTTTAATAATATTACCGCTTTCAAAATCAGCCCCTCTAGCCATTTGGGCCTTCATAATTTTTTCTGTTTCTTCGATTAAGGTAGGAATAAATCTTAAGGCAATGGTCATCATCATGGCTAACTCATGAGCTGGTACCCCTACTTTTTTCAGAGGGTTTAACAACCTTTCAATTCCATCGGTTAAAGAGATTGGTGAAGTGGTTAGAGTCAAAACCGAGGTAACGGTAATTAATAAAATTAAGCGTGCCCCCATTTGTAGACCATGATAGAAGCCTTCTTGGGTAACTTTTAAGGGTCCTATGTTGAAAATAGGTGTCCCAGGAGTCATAAAAAAATGTAAGACCATAGTTAAAACTATAATAAAGGCTAAAGGCCTGATACCTTTTAAATAAATCCTCACAGGAACTTGGGAGGCTAAGATTATAACCACTGAAAATATCACAATAGCATAATAGCCAATGGCATTAAAAAGTAAGAATAAAGCTATTATATATAGCATTAAAGCTATGATTTTACTCCTTGGGTCTAGGCGGTGAATAAAAGATTCCCCTGGGATATATTGTCCAATTGTTATATCCTTAAGCATAATCTTTACGCCCCTTTCCTAAAACCCGCAGGATTTCGTCCTTAGCTTCAAATATATCCAATAAGTCGGTCTTAACATCTAAACCCTTAGCTTTTAGGCTATATAACAATTGAGTTACTGTAGGAACACCAAGACCAATATCCTTAAGCCTTAAGGCATTTTGAAACACTTCCCGAGGGGTCCCTTCCATTTCCACTTGTCCCTGTCGCATAACAATTAGCCGGTTGGCTAAGGGAGCTATATCATCCATACTATGGGACACTAAAATAATTGTTATCTTTAATTGCTCATGAAGATATTTAATCTGAGTAAGGATTTCATCCCTACCCTGAGGATCCAGACCAGCAGTAGGCTCGTCTAATACCAGATATTTAGGTTCCATAGCTAATACACCTGCTATAGCCACGCGCCTTTTCTGTCCTCCACTTAAATTAAAAGGAGACTTATTCTTGATTTTATTGAAATCAAGATTGACCATCTTAATAGCTTTCTTAACCCTTTTTGAGACCTCTTCTTCTGAAAGTCCTAAATTTTGGGGTCCAAAGCTCACATCTTTTAAGACAGTTTCTTCAAATAATTGGTGTTCAGGATACTGAAAAACAAGGCCTACCTTTTTCCTGACCTCGGTTAGTTTGGTACCTTTTTGGCTAATATTAATGTCATCCACTATGACCTCGCCCTTAGAGGGCTTTAATAGTCCATTTAAATGCTGAACAAGGGTGGATTTTCCTGAACCAGTATGCCCGATAAGGCCAATAAAGTCCCCTTCCCTAATCTCTAGATTAATATTTTTAAGAGCATGGGTTTCATTGGGTGAACCACTTTGGTATGTGTGATAAAGGTCTTTGATAATTATGGACATAAAGCCATCACCATTTCCTCTATAGTTAGAATATCAGAAGGGATATGGGGTAATTCCTTTTGTAAAAGCTGAGCTAATTCCGTTACTTGGGGCACATCCAAGCGAAGTTTTTTCAAGGTCTTTATTTGAGAGAAAACATCCTTTGGGGAACCCTCCAAAACAATCTTCCCTTGGTCCATAATAACTACTCGATCTGCCAATACCGCTTCCTCCATAAAATGAGTAATATGGATTATTGTTAACCCTTCTTCTTTATTAAGCATCTGGATAGTATTCATTACCTCTTCCCTACCAGAAGGGTCTAACATAGCAGTAGGCTCATCTAATACTAAATAGTTAGGGCGCATAGCAATAATCCCGGCAATGGCCACCCTTTGTTTTTGCCCACCAGATAAAAGATGGGGCCCTTTCTCTTTAAGCCCATGTATTCCCACTAATTTTAAAGCTTCATCAACCCGCTCCCTGATTGTGCTGGGATCCATACCAAGATTTTCGGGGCCAAAAGCCACATCCTCTTCTACAGTGGTGGCTATCAATTGATTATCTGGATTTTGAAAGACCATTCCAACCTTTTGCCTAATATTCCAGAGGTTGTCTTCATCCATGGTATCCATCCCATCTATTAATACCTGACCTTCTGTGGGAAGTAACAAGGCATTTAAATGCTTAGCCAGTGTGGATTTACCAGAACCATTTGAGCCTAAAACAACAACAAATTCACCCTTTTTTATTTCCAAGGATAAATTATTCACTGCTATTGTTTCTTCCCCTTTATTGTTTCTATACTTATGAGTTAAATTTTTAATCTCAATCATCAGATACCCCACCCTTAGAAAACATGCCCTTAATAGTTCCCCGATAGTAAGCAAAGAAGCCAGGAATGGTTTCCTGACTTCTGATATCGTATCTATTCAACCAATTCGACGATAGCCATAGGAGAGCCATCCCCCCGACGGGGTCCTAATTTAAGGACACGGGTATACCCACCTTGTCTCTCAGCATATTTAGGAGCAATTTCATCAAAAAGTTTCTTTACTACTGTCTCTTCTTTTAAGAAGGCTAGCGCCTGTCTATAAGCGTGTAAATCTCCCCGCTTGCCTAAAGTAATCATTTTTTCAGTTAGCTTTCTAACTTCTTTAGCTTTGGGCTCAGTGGTTTCGATTTTACCGTATTTTAGCAATGAAGTAGCCATATTTCTTAGCATGGCCATTCTTTGGGTAGTATTACGGCCCAGTTTTCTATGCTGACCCATTCTTAAACCTCCTTTTGACCGATTTCCTCATTATTCATCGGAGGAACGCAAGCTTAAACCTAAACTCGCTAGTTTGATTTCAACTTCTTCTAAAGATTTTTTGCCTAGATTACGGACTTTCATCATATCTTCTACTGTTTTTTGTATTAACTCTTCTACTGTATTGATACCAGCCCGTTTTAAACAGTTATAGGAACGAACAGACAGATCTAGTTCTTCAATGGTCATATCTAGAATCTTGTCTTTTTCTTCCTCTTCTTTTTCTACCATAACCTCAACTTCATTCATAGTTTCGGTTAGGCCAATAAATAACTTTAAGTGATCACTTAAAATTTTAGCGGATAAACTAAGTGCTTCCTTAGGGCTAATACTTCCATCAGTCCAAACTTCTAAGCTAAGCTTATCATAGTCAGTTCTTTGACCAACCCTAGTATCCTCAACTTCGTAGTTAACCTTTTTCACTGGAGTAAATATGGAATCAACAGGAATAATACCAATTGCATGGTCTTCCTTTTTATTCTTTTCCGCAGATACATAACCGCGGCCTCGTTCTACAGTAATCTCCATATTTAGGCTACCATTAGAATCCAAGGTAGCAATGTGATGTTCAGGGTTTAGAACAGTCACATCACTATTCACTAAAATATCCGCTCCTGTGATAACCCCTTCTCCTTGAGCCTCAATTCTTAGTATCTGGGGTTCTTCGGCGTCCATCTTTAATGCTAACCCCTTTAAGTTTAGGATAATATCAGTTACATCCTCCACAACTCCAGGAATTGTGGAAAACTCATGAAGTACCCCTTCGATTTTTACCGAAGTCACAGCAGCTCCTGGTAAGGATGATAACAATATTCTCCGTAAGGAATTGCCTAAAGTAGTACCGTAACCTCTTTCTAAAGGTTCTACAATAAATTTACCGTAAGTTTTAAGGTCATGACTTTCTATATATTCTACTTTGGGCTTTTCTATTTCTACCATTTTATAACCCTCCTACTCATACCTGGAATAACCCCAATTAACACCAGGCTATGGTTATCTACCGGGAATACAACTCAACAATCAAGTGTTCTTGAATTGGGAGATCGATATCTTCTCTACTTGGTAGTGCCACTACTTTACCAGAGAGGTTTTCCACATCTAATTCTAGCCAAGCAGGGGGTGTCTTTTGCCCAAGACCTTCCACGATTTGCTTTATAATAAGAGAGTCTTTGCTCTTTTCTTTAAGCTGAATTACATCGCCCACCTTTAATTGCATGGATGGAATATTTGCTTTTTGTCCATTTACAGTAAAGTGGTTATGACGCACAAATTGTCTAGCTTGCGCTCTGGAATCGGCAAAACCAAGACGATAAACAATATTATCTAAACGTCTTTCTAAATTAACTAATAAGTTTTCACCAGTAACTCCAGGTTGACGATCAGCTTTTTTGAAATAAGTTCTAAATTGGTTTTCTAAAACTCCATAAACACGACGAACTTTTTGCTTTTCTCTTAATTGGAGACCATACTCACTTTGTTTGGAACGGCGTTGTCCGTGTTGTCCAGGAGCGTAATTTTTTCTATCTATTGCACATTTGTCGGAAAAACAACGCTCACCTTTAAGGTAAAGCTTCATACCTTCTCTACGGCATAACCGACAAACGGGACCTGTATATCTTGCCATAACTGTTTACACCTCCTAAACTCTTCTGCGTTTTGGTGGACGGCAACCATTATGAGGGATAGGAGTTACGTCCTTAATCAAATTTACTTCAATACCTGCAGCTTGTAAGGAGCGAATAGCAGCTTCCCTACCGGAACCAGGACCTTTTACATAACATTCAACTTCCCTCATACCATGTTCCATAGCAGCTTTTGCAGCGTGTTCTGCAGCCATCTGGGCAGCAAAAGGAGTGCTCTTCCTAGAGCCTTTAAAGCCCATGCCTCCAGCACTTGCCCAAGAAACTACATTACCATTAGTATCGGAAATAGTAACAATAGTGTTATTAAATGTGGACTTAATATGTGCCACACCTTTTTCAATATTCTTACGTTCTCTCCGTCTTACTCTACCAGCGGTTTTACGTGATTTTGACATTTAAGATTATCACCCCTTTATTACTCTACTTTTTACGCTTTGCACCAACAGTTTTAATTTTACCTTTACGGGTTCTAGCATTAGTTTTAGTCCGTTGTCCTCTAACTGGAAGACCTCTACGATGTCTTAAGCCACGATAGCAACCGATTTCCATGAGGCGTTTAATATTTAAGGCAACATCTCTCCTTAAATCGCCTTCCACTGTCATATGGCTAATTACTTCCCGTAATTTACCGACTTCTTCTTCTGTTAAATCCCTAACTCTTGTATCCGGATTGATTCCAGTTTCCTTTAAAATGTTTAGAGACGTTTGTCTTCCGATACCGAAAATATAGGTCAAACCAATTGCAACCCTTTTCTCTCTCGGAAGGTCAACACCAGCAATTCTTGCCAATATGGTACACCTCCCACTACCTTAATTTCTTAGCCTTGTCTTTGCTTATGCTTAGGATTTTCGCAAATAACCATTACTCTACCTGCTCTTTTAATCACTTTGCATTTTTCACAAATGGGCTTTACTGATGATCTTACTTTCATTACATATACCTCCCTTATATTATGGAGTCCTATTTAAATCGGTAGGTAATGCGCCCACGGGTTAAATCATAAGGCGAAAGTTCAATAGTAACCTTATCGCCTGGTAAAATTTTAATAAAATTCATTCTGATTTTACCTGAGACATGGGCCAGAACATTATGACCGTTTTCTAATTGTACTTTAAACATAGCATTGGGAAGAGGTTCTACTACAGTACCCTCAACTTCAATAACATCCTTAGACATAAACTCATGACCTCCTTATCTTAGGTGTCAATTGTATCAAGAAGTTCTTCTAAAGCTTTCCGTATCTCAGCATTAGCTACTTGTTTACCCTCTAGAAGTTTACTTTTAATATCCTGGGCTATTCGTTTAGTATACCACAAGTGTTTAATATTTTTCTTTTTGGGGTTTTGAATACCTCTTGTGATACCATCTACAACATAGACAAACTCATCATCCCAATTGTAGATAAGAAAAAACTTATCTTTATCACGACCTGCCCTGGACTTTACCAATTGCCCTTTATTAATTTCCCTTATTGACATACTATCACCTTTAAATCTCCGTTAAGATTACGGGACCTTTTTCGGTAACAGCAATAGAGTGCTCGAAATGGGCTGAAAGCTTTTTGTCCGCTGTAACAACTGTCCAGTTGTCCAAAAGTACATCCACTTCATATGTGCCCTCATTAACCATAGGTTCTATAGCTAAACACATGCCCGTCTTTAAGCGAGGTCCTCTGCCAGGTATACCGAAGTTAGGAACTTGTGGATCCTCATGCATTTTTCTCCCAATACCATGACCTACAAAATCTCTGACAACAGAATATCCTTGTTCCTCAACATGTCTTTGAATGGCATGGGATATATCTGTCAGTCTATTGTCCACTACAGCGTTTTCAATACCTTTATATAGGCTTTCCTCTGTAACTTCCAATAAACGGGCGGCCTCTTGGGATACATCACCCACAGGCAATGTCACAGCAGCATCTCCATGATAACCATTTATGATAGCACCGACATCAATACTTATAATATCACCACTTTTTAAGGACCTTAAACTTGGGATCCCATGTACTACCTCTTCGTTAACTGAGGTACAAATAGCTGCTGGGAAACCGTTATAACCTTTAAAAGATGGGACAGCTCCTTTGGAACATATGAAGTCTTCAGCTAACTGGTCTAGCTCTTTGGTCGTTACCCCGGGGATAACTGCCTTAGCTAGTTCCTGGTGAGTCTGGGCAACTATCCTGCCAGCATCCCGCATATAACCTAATTCCCGTTCTGACTTAAGAATTATCATTGTTTTATATCCTCTAAAGCCTGACAAATATCGGCAAGTACTTTTTCCATACTTTGAGCTCCGTCTATATCAATTAGTAAATCTTTATCCCGATAGTATGCAATTAAAGGTGCTGTCTGTTCTTCATAGACATCCAAACGATTACCTACTGTTTCTATACTATCGTCAGCACGCTGATATAGTTCACCTTGACACTTCTCACATACAGTATCTCCTTTAGAAGGATTGAACATGATATGATAAGTTGCACCACAGGATTTACAAACTCTCCTGCCAGTTAACCTCTCAATTAGCGCATTACGGAGTACATTGATATTTATTACAGCATCCAGCTTTGTATTAAGGTTGGTTAAAATCTCATTTAATGCATCTGCTTGAGTAACTGTTCTCGGAAACCCATCCAAAAGAAAGCCCTTTTGACAGTCTGGTTCTGCTAATCTTTCTCTAACAATTCCTATAGTAACCTCATCGGGAACTAATTTGCCCTGATCCATATAACTCTTAGCTTTGGTTCCTAATTCAGTACCATCCTTGATAGCCTTCCTGAACATATCACCAGTTGAAATATGGGGAACACTCAAGCTTTCAACTAGTTTCTCCGCCTGAGTGCCTTTACCAGCACCAGGGGGTCCTAGTAAGATAACACGCATTATATTCCCTCCAAACCTTTCTTTACTACTTCATAAAACCTTCATAATGGCGCATTAATAAATGGGCTTCCATTTGTTTCATAGTTTCTAATGCCACACCTACTACGATTAGAAGTGCAGTACCACCAAAGAAAATTGGTAGATCAATAAGAACTATTAAGATTGTAGGCATTATAGCTATTCCCGCCAAGAAGATAGCTCCTGCTAAGGTAATGCGATTCATTATCCTTTGGATATATTCTGCGGTGGGTCTACCTGGTCTTAGACCTGGGATAAATCCACCATATTTTTTCATATTATCTGCTACATCAATTGGATTGAATGTAATAGATGAATAAAAGAAGGTAAAGAAAATAATCAACAATGCATAAAATATCATATAAGGAATGGATGTAAAATCAAATACTCTAGTAACCCATTGAGCAAAGCCGTTATCTGGGAACCATGAAGCAATGGTTCCAGGAAACATCATAATGGACATTGCGAAAATTACAGGAATAACTCCCGCAGAGTTTACTTTAATGGGTAAATGAGTGCTTTGACCACCATAAACCTTACGTCCAACAACCCTTTTAGCATATTGGACAGGTATACGACGTTGACCTTCGTGAATTGCTACTACACCTACAATTGCTGCTACTGCAACAATTAGTAGAATTATTACGGCTATTGGATTTAATGTTCCAGCTGCAACATAGGTAAACAAAGCATATATACCACCGGGCAAGCTAGAAACTATACCAGCAAAGATTATTAACGAGATACCATTACCGATGCCTTTTTCGGTTATTTGTTCACCCAACCACATTAGAAAAGCTGTTCCTGCAGTTAAGGTTAAGGCTATTAATAATATACCTGGTAATGAGGGATCAACTAGTGCTCTTCTCAAACCGAAGGAAATACCTATAGCTTGAACAAAACCTAGGACAACAGTTAAGTACCTGGTGTATTCAGTAATCTTTTTGCGGCCTTCAACGCCCTCTTTGGCTAATGCTTCTAACTGTGGAACAACAACTGTTAACAGTTGCATTATAATTGAAGCGTTAATATACGGGGTAATACTCATAGCGAAAATCGAGAAATTTCTAAAGGCACCACCAGATATTACATCAAAGAAGCCTAAAAGTTGTCCGCCAGAAATCAGTTCCTCGATAATTGCTAAATTAATACCTGGTACAGGAATATGAGCTCCTATACGAAAGACTAAAAACATCATCAAAGTAAAGATTAACTTTTGGCGCAATTCCCCGATTTTTAAGGCACTACGAAAGGCATCTAGCACTTATATCACCTCAACCTTACCACCAGCAGCCTCTATTTTCTCTTGGGCTCCTTTACTTATGGCATGAACTCTTACAGTTAATGGTTTTGTTAATTCGCCATTACCTAAGACCTTGATACCATCCTTTTGTTGTTTTACTAAACCTGTTTCTTTTAATAATTCAGGCGTAATTTCAGTATTAGCATCAAATCTTTCTAAAACTGCCACATTTATTTCAGCATATTCGGTAGCAAAACGCTTATTGGAAAATCCGCGTTTAGGCAATCTCCGTTGTAAAGGTGTTTGACCACCCTCAAAGTAGGGACCTTTGCCACCACCGGAACGAGCTCCTTGGCCTTTATGCCCTCTACCAGCGGTTTTACCCCAACCACTAGCCTTGCCTCTACCTTTGCGCTTAGCAATATGCCTAGAACCTTCTGCAGGTTTTAGCTCATGGAGTTTCACTTTAGACACCTCCTATAATAAAGCTTAAACTTCTTCTACTTTTACTAAGTGACTTATGGTATTAATCATACCTCTAATAGCAGGTGTATCCTCTTGAATAACATGGCTATTAGTTTTTTTCAGGCCAAGGGTTCTTGCTGTAATCCTTTGGTTTTCAGGTCTACCAATAACACTTCTTACTAAAGTGATTTTAAGTTTAGCCACAGTAACCCCCCCCTAACCTAGAATTTCTTCCGCTGATTTACCACGTAATTTCGCAACATCTTCAATCCTCTTTAATGACTCTAAGCCTTGAATTGTAGCTTTTACAATATTTAGTGGAGAATCAGAACCTAAAGATTTTGTTAAAATATCTTTTATACCGGCTAATTCAACAACAGCTCTCACTGCACCACCAGCAATAACTCCTGTACCCTCACTAGCAGGCTTCAACATTACTCTTCCGCCACCAAATCTTCCGAGAACTTGATGAGGAATGGTTGAATTAACTAGTGGTACTTTTATTAAATTCTTTTTGGCATCTTCAATACCTTTACGAATAGCTTCAGGTACTTCAGTCGCTTTGCCCATGCCAACTCCAACAATGCCGTTGCCATCACCGACAACAACTAAAGCACTAAAGCTAAAGCGCCGTCCACCTTTTACTACTTTAGCAACCCTATTTATTTGAACTACTTGTTCTTTTAGATCAAGTTTACTTGCGTCTATTTTTGCCAATGCCTTACCCTCCTTTACAGTAGATTAGAAGTCCAGACCGGCTTCTCTGGCACCCTCGGCTAGAGCTTTAATTCGGCCATGATAGATATTACCGCCTCGGTCATAAACTACTTTAGTGATGCCTGCTTCAACGGCTTTTTTACCAATCATTTCGCCTACTTTTTTGGCTCCTTCAACATTGCTGCCTGTACCTTCAAAATCCAAGGATGAAGCAGCTACCAGAGTTTTTCCAGCAACATCATCTATAATTTGTGCATAAATATGCTTTAAGCTTCGATATACACATAAACGTGGTCTTTCAGGAGTACCAAATACCCTTTGACGCACCTTTAAGTGCTTTTTTGCCTTTATTTTTTTTCTTGGAGTCTTGGTAATCAATAGTTTCACTCCTTTCACCGGATTTTTGCATTAGATACTTTTTCTATTTAGCACCGGCTTTTCCAGCTTTACGCCTAATTATTTCTCCCTCATACTTGATTCCTTTACCTTTGTAAGGTTCAGGCTCACGTACAGCACGAATATTAGCAGCTAAAGCACCTACCTGCTCTTTGTCGATACCCTTAACAATAATTTTATTTTGGGCAGGAACTTCAATTGTCATATCTTTACCTGGTTCAAATTCTACAGGGTGAGAATAACCAACTTGAAGAACTAGCTTATTACCTTGAAGCTGAGCTCTATAACCAACACCTACTAATTCTAAATTCTTTTGGTAGCCATTGGTAACCCCTTCCACCATGTTGAATATTAAAGAGCGTGTTAAACCATGTAAAGCTCTGTGTTTTTTATCATCACTAGGACGAGTCACAACAATTTGACCCTCTTCAACCTTTACAATCATTTCTGGATGTAATTGTTTTTTCAACTCGCCTTTAGGACCTTTAACTGTAATTAGATTGTCTTGTAAGTTAACTTGAACTCCGTCAGGAATATTGACGGGAAGCTTACCAATCCTGGACATTTTTCCACCTCCCGAAGGTTAATTACCAAACATAACAGATTACTTCGCCGCCTAAACCGGCTTTACGAGCATCTTTATCAGTCATAATGCCTTGAGATGTAGAAATAATAGCTATTCCTAAACCGCCTAGAACCCTAGGAATTTCATCTTTTTTAGCATATACTCGTAAACCAGGCTTACTTATGCGTTTAAGACCTGTTATTACTTTCTCACGATTGGCTCCGTATTTTAAATAGATTCTTAAAACTCCTTGTTTTCCATCTTCAATATATTCATAGTCTTTAATAAAACCTTCGTTTTTTAGGATTTCTGCTAAAGACTTTTTAGTATTAGAAGCAGGAATTTCTACCTTTTCATGCATTACCATGTTGCCATTACGTATTCTTGTTAAAAAATCTGCAATCGGATCAGACATAACCATCTATTGTGACCCCCTTCCATTCCTTGAGGTATTACCAACTGGACTTGGTTACTCCTGGTAACTGGCCTTTATAAGCTAGTTCCCGGAAACAAACACGACAAAGACCAAATTTGCGCATATATGAACGTGGACGACCACAAACTTTACATCTATTTACATGACGCACTTGATACTTTGGCGCTTTTCTAACTCTCATTGATGTTTTAGCCACTAAATTACCTCCTTTAATTAGCTATTAAACGGCATTCCAAGGAGCTTTAATAGTTCTCTACCTTCTTCGTCAGTCTTAGCTGTAGTAACAAAGACTACCTCTAAACCACGCAAGGCGTCAATATTATCATATTTGATTTCAGGGAAAAGCAATTGCTCTTTTAATCCTAGACTGTAGTTACCTCTACCATCAAAGGACTTGGGAGAAACACCCCTAAAGTCACGAACCCTGGGTAAAGCAACATTTATCAGCTTATCAACGAACTCATACATACGATTGCCCCGTAATGTTACTTTAACACCAATAGGCATTCCTTCTCTTAATTTGAAGGCAGCAACAGATTTTTTTGCTCTAGTAACTATGGGCTTTTGACCTGTGATAAGTGTTATGTCCTGAACAGCTCCATCTAATGCTTTTGGATTTTGTACAGCTTCGCCTAAACCTACATTGACAACTACTTTTTCTAGTTTAGGTATTTCCATAACACTTTTATAATTAAACTTCTGTTGTAATTGAGCTTGAACTTCGTTAACATATTTATCTTTCAATCTTGCCATTCCGTTTTTCCTCCTTTCTGCCAGAACTACTTATCGAATACTTCTCCACACCGATGACAATTACGAACTTTCTTACCATCAGCTAGTTCTTTTTTGGAAATGCGAACACCTTTACCACATTTTGGACAGAAAGGCATGACATTGGAAACATGGACTGGAGCTTCTTTTTCCACAATGCCTCCCTGGGGCATCTTTTGTGTAGGGCGGGTATGTTTTTTAATAATATTAACCCCTTCTACAACAACCCGAGATTTAGCTGGCATAGCTTGTAAAATTTTTCCCTTTTTCCCTTTATCTTTACCAGCTATGACAACTACTGTATCACCTTTTTTAACATGCAATTTGTTATTAGCCATAATTTCACCTCCAAAGGCTACATTCTTTACAGCACTTCAGGAGCAAGGGAGATAATTTTCATATAATCTTTTTCCCGTAACTCTCTAGCTACAGGTCCAAAGATACGAGTACCCCTGGGGCTCTTGTCATCTTTGATAATAACTGCAGCATTTTCACTAAAGCGTATATATGAACCATCTGGTCTTCTAATAGCGTCAACGGTTCTTACTACAACCGCCTTAACTATCTCACCTTTCTTTACAACGCCTCCTGGTGTTGCCTCTTTAACAGAAGCAATTATGGTATCACCAACAGAAGCATAACGGCGTCCAGATCCTCCTAGTACACGAATACATAAAAGTTCCTTTGCCCCTGTGTTATCACCGACTTTAAGTCTTGTTTCTTGTTGAATCATGCCAGGTTACCTCCTTTCGGCAACAGGTCTATTTCTCTTAGATAATTGGTGCTCTTTCAATTATTTCTACAACCCGCCATCTTTTATCTTTACTTAATGGGCGTGTTTCCATAATTTTAACTTTATCACCAATACGACATTGGTTTTCTTCATCATGAGCCTTGTATTTTTTGGAAACCATAACATTCTTCCCATATAGAGGATGACGGACGTAGTTGTCGACTCTAACTGTTGCTGTCTTTTCCATTTTGTCACTAACCACAATCCCAATACGGACCTTACGGTTGTTTCTTTCCACCAGTATACCTCCTTAGCTGGACCTTTAGGCCCTTTCCTCTTTTAGTTCGCGTTCACGGATAATTGTCTTAACCCTAGCTATATTCTTACGGACTTCTTTGATTCTAGTAGGATTTTCTAATTGACCTGTAGCCATTTGGAAACGCAAATTAAAGAGTTCTGCTTTTAGGTCTTCTACCTTACGCATTAATTCTTCACTGGATGAATCCCTTAATTTATTAACTTTCATTTGCGTCACCACCCATTTCATCCCGTTTAACAAACTTACATTTTATTGGTAATTTATGCATAGCCAAACGCATAGCCTCTCTAGCAACTTCCTCTGGAACACCAGCTAGCTCAAACATTACCCGGCCTGGTTTTACAACAGCAACCCAGTATTCTGGGGAACCTTTACCGGAACCCATACGAGTTTCAGCAGGCTTAGCTGTAATTGGTTTGTCTGGGAAAATTTTAATCCAAACTTTACCGCCACGCTTGATGTAACGAGTCATAGCTATACGAGCAGCTTCTATTTGACGGTTGGTTATCCAAGCTGGTTCTAAAGCTTGTAAACCATATTCACCATAAGAAACAGTATTTCCCCTATGGGACTTACCTTTCATATTGCCTCTATGGGGTCTACGCCATTTAACTCTTTTTGGTACTAACATTTATTATGCTCCTCCTTCCTTAGGTTCAGCTTTTTTTGCCTCAGGAAGAACTTCTCCTTTATAGATCCATACTTTTACACCAATTTTTCCGTAAGTAGTATTTGCTTCCGCAAAGCCATAGTCAATATCAGCTCTTAAGGTATGGAGGGGAACCTTCCCTTCACTGTACCATTCAGAACGGGCAATTTCTGCACCGCCTAAACGTCCTGATACTTGAACTTTAATACCTTCTGCGCCCATACGTAGAGTACGAGAAACAGACTGTTTCATAGCTCTCCGAAATGCAATACGTCTTTCTAACTGGGATGCGATATTTTCTGCTACTAATTGGGCATCAAGCTCAGGTCTTTTCACTTCCTGAATATTGATATTTACTTGTTTTTTAGTCATTTTTTCTAACTCTTTGCGAAGTGTTTCTACCTCTGCACCACCACGGCCAATAACTATTCCTGGTTTAGCTGTAAAGATAGTAATTTTCACACGGTTGTTAGCAGCACGCTCAATTTCAATATTGGAAACCCCAGCTATATATAGTTTATCTTTAACAAACTTACGGATTTTTAGGTCTTCATGGAGGAGTTCTACATAGTTTTTATCGGCATACCATTTGGCATCCCAATCCTTAATGATACCAATCCGCAATCCCTTTGGATTTACCTTCTGACCCACTTAGTTATCCCTCCTTTTTCTCAGTTACTATTACTGTAATATGACTTGTTCTTTTACGAATTGCATCCGCTCTCCCCTGAGCTCTTGGTCTAAAGCGTTTTAATGTTGGACCTTCGTCCACATAAGCTTTACCAACTACTAGGGAGTTAACATCCATTTCGTAATTGTGTTCAGCATTTGCTACTGCTGACTTTAAAACTTTTTCTATTATTTCCGCACCTTTATGAGGTGTAAATTTTAAAATAGCAAAAGCTTCTTGAACATTTTTGCCCCTAATAAGATCTATTACTTGACGAGCCTTACGGGGAGAAATGCGAATATGTTTAACGCAAGCTTTAGCTTCCATATCTTAAACCCCCTCTCCGGTTTCTATTTCAGGGATATAGTCCTTGCAGTCATGCCACTATGGCCTTTGAAAGTCCGTGTAGGAGCAAATTCTCCCAATTTATGACCTACCATATCTTCAGTTATATAGACGGGTACATGTTTACGTCCGTCATGAACTGCAATGGTATGTCCTACCATTTGAGGAAAGATAGTTGAACTCCTTGACCAAGTTTTTATAACTCTTTTTTCATTTTTTTCATTCATTTGCTCTATTTTAGCCAATAGTTTTTTCTCAACAAATGGCCCTTTTTTTAGAGATCTACTCATGAGGTGAAATTCCTCCTTTCGTGCAATGCTCTATTTAGCTACACTATTTCTTTTTACTGCGACTTATGATAAATTTATCACTTTGGTTTTTCTTCTTACGGGTCTTACCACCGATAGCAATCTTGCCCCAAGGAGTCATTGGACTCTTACGGCCGATAGGTGCACGACCTTCACCACCACCATGGGGGTGATCAACTGGGTTCATAACGGAACCACGAACACTTGGTCTCTTGTTTAACCAACGAGAACGACCAGCTTTACCAATTGTCACATTCTCATGATCCAAGTTACCAACTTGACCTATAGTAGCTCTGCAGTTAATGTGAATTAAACGAACTTCACCAGATGGTAATCTAACATGAGCATAGCTGCCATCCTTAGCCATTAACTGAACTTGGCTACCTGCAGAACGCGCTAACTGACCGCCTTTGCCAGGTTTCATTTCAATATTATGGATAATAGTACCCACAGGAATATTAGCTAGTGGTAATGCATTACCCACTTTAATGTCTGCTTCAGGTCCAGACTCTATTACATCCCCAACCTTTAGGCCATTGGGAGCAATAATATATCTTTTTTCGCCATCAGCATAGTTTAATAGTGCTATGCGAGCAGAGCGATTTGGATCATATTCGATAGTAGCAACTTTCGCAGGAATACCGTCTTTATTCCTTTTGAAATCGATTATCCGATATTGTCTCTTATGACCACCGCCTTGATGACGCACAGTCATGCGTCCTTGGTTATTTCTACCAGCAGCTTTTTTAAGAGGCTTCACCAAAGACTTCTCAGGTTTGTCAGTTGTAATATCATCGAAAGTCGTAACTGTCATTTGACGTCTACCTGGAGAGGTTGGTTTAAACTTTTTAATCGGCATTGATGTTCCCTCCTTCTTC
>JAAZJU010000052.1 GCA_012800195.1 Clostridia bacterium | reverse complement strand
TTAGGGAAGCTGAGGTAATAAAAGCTAATGAGCAAACAGGATGTTTGCGAAAGTGTGAATTGGGTCAGGACGACCCATTGAACACGGTTAGCTTTTATCCGAAGCAAGCTTAGAATATTCCGATTTGAAGTCCAGCGAACGAAGTATACATTTTCATCTAACATTTTTTTAGAACTGCTAGAGCTGTAGAACATAAGTGAGTGGGTCAGAAAAATAGTGAATTGCTTCTTGGGCTGTCCTTGCATGGGTGCTACTAACTGCTTACTGCGTCTCTTCGTTCCTAGTAAGCAGAGTAGGCACCGCATATCCTTGTTTTTGGGAGCGGCCTTCCTGTCTTAGGAAGTTTTCTTTATTTTTATCTAGATAAGCTTCATATAATTCCTGGGGTGTGATGTCCAATTTGAGACACATACTTATAAAAAAATGTAAGATATCTATAAGTTCTCCCTTTAATAAATCTCTATTTAAGGCCTTAGGATTCTTCCACCATTTGAAATTTGTTTCATCCAGTAATTCTCCTAATTCCGAAAGCATAGCCAAAATATCCTTTTGTAGCCAGGTATCTAAATCATATTCTAAATTTCTCTCTTCAATAACTTTGTCATCAAATAGTTTTTGTAGTTCAAAAATTTTATCTAATTTATCCATAAATTTTCCTCCACTCAATATCAACTATTTAAAGAACTGTTCCCAATTATTAGCTTCCTTAATTGGACCTATTGTAGCAATAGTAAATTTTTCTGGTGCAAATAATTCTTGAGCTAATTCCTGCACTTGTCCCCTTGTAACAGCTGTTATTTTCTCTACGACCTCCTCAGGGGTTACAAATCTACCTAAAGATAATTCATTTCTGCCTAATCTAGTCATTCTACTACCAACACTTTCTAATCCTAAATAGAGGTTACCTTTTAATTGTTCCTTAGCTTTTTGTAATTCCTGGTCTGTAATACCTTCTTTTGATATTTTTGTTGTCTCCTCAATGATTAGTTGGACAACTTCTTCATATTTTTCTAGTCTAGTTCCAGCATAAAAAGTAAACAACCCCGTATCAGAAAATGTTGAGTGATAAGAATATACGGAGTAGGCCAACCCCCTATCCTCCCTAATTTTTTGAACTAGCCTAGAACTTAGACCTCCGCCTAAAATACTATTTAGAATATATAAGGGATAAATTTTGGGATGTTCCTGTGGAAGACCCGGAGTACCTAAACAAATCTGTACTTGAGCAGTTTCCTTATATAAGTTAAAATACTGAGCTTTGTTCTTTGGAGGCTCTAACTTCTTCTTTAAGGAACTAGGTCTTTTTTTACCAAATAATCTTTCTATCTCTGGTAATATCTTTTCATGATTAACATTTCCTGCTAAAGCAATAACAATATTATCAGTGGTATAGTTAGCCCCTATGTAGTCTAATATATCTTCCCTTTTAAAACTACTTATGGTTTCTTCAGTACCGAGAACTGGTCTTCCTAAAGGATGATTAGCCCAGATAGTTTGGGAAAACACATCATGGATTAATTCATCAGGGGTATCTTCATACATTTTTATTTCTTCCTTAATTACTTCTCTTTCCTTATCTATCTCTTTTTCCTCAAATTTACTATTAAAAAACATATCTGCCAAAACATCCAAAGCCAAGTCCAAATGCTCATCCAACACTCTTGCATAATAGCAAGTTTGTTCTTTGGATGTAAAGGCATTTAATTGTCCCCCTACTGAATCTAAACTTTCAGCAATAGCTTTGGCCGATCTTTTATCAGTCCCTTTAAAAAAAAGATGTTCAATAAAATGAGAAATACCACTATGTTCCTCAGTTTCTAACCTTGAACCAGCTCCAACCCAAATTCCCACGGACACAGATTTTACATAGGGGATTTTTTCGCTTACTACTCTTATTCCGTTACTCAATTTGCTTTTTTGATATTTATCCAATTAATTAACCTCCTTAAAGATCACTTTTTGAAGACCAATACTTAAAAATTTAGCTTATCCTTTATATTATCCCAAATGTTTTGCTTAGAGTAGTCTTTTTTTGGTAATACTTCCTGCTTTTCAGCATAAAGAGCAATTGTCCCAATTTCCTGATTATAGTTATAAAGTTTAAGATAGCCAATGGTTTCACCTATTGGAATATTTTTTTTCCTTATGGAGCTATCAAGTTTAATTTCACAGGTTAGGTGAGTTTCCGTACCCTTTTCTAAGGTTAACACAAAATTTTCCTTGGCTTTTAATACTAGATTCTTATCTAAGTTGAACTTACTACGGTCAATATTTAACACCTGATTCTTTTTTATTACCTCCAGATTATAGTAATTATTAAAGCCATAATCTAAAAGTTTACTGGCATCACCATATCTATTATGACTTTTTAAAACTACAGCAATTAATGTTCTACCCTCCCGAGTGGCTGAGGCTATTAAACATTGTCCAGCTTTATCAGTAGTGCCTGTTTTAACTCCATTAGCCCCAGGATAGATTGTTAATAATTTATTAGTGTTTTGGATATATTTTTTTCTAGAGCTATTCTCCCATTGAATTGTCTTGGTCGGAGTTGCCACAATTTGCGCAAATATAGGATTGTTTAAGGCGTATCTAGTTATTACAGCCAAATCCAAAGCGGAAGTGTAATGGTTATTATGAGGTAGACCATTAGTATTTACAAAATTTGTATTGGTGCAACCTAAAAGTTTTGCTTTGAGATTCATTAATCCCACAAATTCTTCAACGGTAGGAGAAATTCCTTCGGCAATAGCCACACAAGCATCATTTCCTGACTTCAACAAAGCTCCATATAATAAATTTTCTAAAGTAATTGTTTCTCCTTCTAGAAGGTTGATGCTAGCTTCCCCTGTTTGGGCAGACCTTTTGGAAATTGAAACAACTTCAGCAAGATCACCCTGTTCAATAGCCAGTATTGCTGTTAATACTTTAGTGGTACTAGCTGGAGGCCTTTGTTCCAAATGGTTTTTACCGTACATTATAGCTCCTGTATCACCATCAATTAAAACAGCAGCCTCTGCAGAAAGATTAATATCCTGTGCCTCTACATTACATGGGGAAATAAAGAAAAATAAAAGAGAAATTAGTATAGTAGTTAAAATTTTTTTCAACCGTAATCATCTCCTGCTACATACTTGGGTACTTAATTTAGTATGACCTTAGTAAAAACTAAATATTTAAAAAAATTAAGAACAAAATCCGAAGACTTTGTTCTCCTTTTGGCAAATTTAATATAACTATACCTTTTTAACAAGAAATTACAATTAAATAATTTCCGATACTTTTTTTAACACATATCCTTTCTCTCTAATGGTATCAATTATTACTGGTAAAGCTTCTAATGTATTAGGTGTAGGATGCATTAAAATAATAGTTCCATTAGTAAGTTTCTTCCCTGTAACTCTCTCCACTATCACTGAAGGTGCAGGTTTTTGCCAATCCACCGTATCCGCAGTCCAAAGAATGGTCTTATACCCCAATTGATTAGCAGCCTTTAAACAATTTTCCCCTCTTTCTCCATAAGGAGGAGCAAAGAGAAATATCTTTTCCTCAGTAAATTCTTGCAATATCTTATGGGTTTTCTCGATTTCTTCTTTATTTTTTTCTAGGGATATTTGATCAGGGTGAGGGTGGGAATAACCATGATTACCGATTTCTTGTCCATGAGCAACTATTTCTCTCACTACTTCTGGGAATTTACTAGCAAACCTTCCTGTTATAAAGAAAGTAGCTTGCACTTCTTTTTCCTTTAAAATTTT
>JAAZJU010000051.1 GCA_012800195.1 Clostridia bacterium | reverse complement strand
GTGTGAAGCTTTTTCCCAACCTCACCAATTTTCTTGGTTAAAAGGACTTCAATGTTCATATGAATATCTTCATTAGCTAGGTCAAATTGAACTTCCCCTGCTTCAATTTCTGCCAAAATTTCTTCTAAACCTTTAATAATTAGCTTAGCTTCATCTTTAGTGATGATTCCTGTATCCCCCAACATCCTTGCATGAGCAATACTACCTTTTATATCCCAGTAGTATAACCTTTGGTCAAAGGAAATAGAGGAATGAAAATCCTCTACTAACTTATCGGTGGTTTTATTGAATCGTCCACCCCATAACTTCATAAGTCCACATCCTTTATGCTTTTAAGTAATTCAATAGGTCAGCATTACGGCTAATCTGTTTAGCTAGTTGGTCGGTGTCACTATAATAGTAATATTTTGGGATGTGTGACGATGAAGGTTAATATACTAGGATGTGTCAATGTATAATAGATAATCTAACCAGCAATTCTATCTATTAGATATATCTAACAAGTAAACTTCCCTGTCAGATAATGTCTAACAGGGAAAGCTTGCTCGTCAGATAAGTCTAGGTTTTTCTGTTCACTTCCACACCGTCGTATATATAGCGTCTTAGCCGTTACACCTTACAGTCCTATTTTTTCAGGTTTTTCTTCATTAAAGCTCTAACCTTTAATGGTAAACCAAAGAGGTTAATAAAACCTTCTGCATCCTTTTGGTTATATACTTCGTCCCTCTCAAAAGTTGCAAAGTCTTGATTATATAAAGAGTAAGGAGACTTGGCACCTGCTGGAGTACAGTTGCCTTTATAAAGTTTCAGTCTCACAGTACCGGTAACGGTCTCTTGGGTAGAATTGATAAAAGCATCTAAAGCTTCTTTTAATGGTGTATACCATAACCCATCGTATACAAGTTGAGCATATTTCACACCAACTAGGGTTTTATATTCCTTAGTTGCTCTATCTAAAGTTAATGCTTCTAATTCAGTATGAGCTTTATGAATAAGGGTTCCTCCTGGAGTTTCATAAACACCTCTAGATTTCATTCCCACTAAACGATTTTCCACCATATCAACTACACCAATACCATGCTTAGCACCAATTTCATTTGCTTTTTCCAATAGTTCAACAGGGCTTAACTTTTCTCCATTGATAGCTACTGGTAATCCTTTTTCAAACTGAATTTCTATATATTCAGGTGTATCAGGGGCATCCTCAGGCTTTTTACAGATCATTAAAATATCATCAGGAGTTTCATTCCAAGGGTCCTCCAATAAACCACCTTCATGACTTAGATGAAAGATATTTTTATCCATACTATAGGGGCGAGATTTTGTAACAGGTATAGGAATATCTCTAGCCTCTGCATAAAGAATAGCATCTTCCCTTGATTTAATATGCCATTCTCTCCAAGGCGCAATAACCTTTAAGTCAGGATTTAAAGCCTTAACAGTCAATTCAAAGCGCACTTGATCATTACCTTTACCAGTGGCTCCATGAGATATATATTCTGCACCTTCAGCTTCAGCAATTTCAACAAGGCGTTTAGTAATTAAAGGCCTTGCAAAAGATGTCCCTAATAAATATTTGCCTTCATATAAACAACCTGATTTTAATACAGGGAAAGCAAAATCTTGTACAAATTCCTCTCTTAAATTTTCAATATAAATTTTACTTGCCCCTGACTTAAGGGCCTTTTCCTTTAAAGGTCCTATTTCTTCCCCTTGTCCTAAATCTGCATACATACAGATTACTTCACAGTCATAGTTTTCCTTAAGCCAAGAAATGATTACGGAAGTATCCAAACCTCCGGAATACGCTAGCACAACTTTTTTCATTTTTATATTCCCCCATATATCTTAGAATGCTAAATTTAATAAACCACCGTTTTTTTTTGGGGCTAGTTTATGCTTGCTAATCTAGCTGGATAGGCCATCACACTTACACAATCCCATGCAGATTTGCACATTAGACTTTGCTATATAATTGCTGCTAATATTGCCCTATGAGCATGGAGCCTATTTTCTGCTTCCTCAAAAATAACCGATTGGGGTCCCTCCATTACTTCATGGGTTATTTCCTCTCCCCTATGGGCAGGTAAGCAATGCATTACAATGGCCTCTTTATGGGCTAACTCCAGCATTTTCGCATTAATTTGGAAGCCCTGAAAATGTTTTTTCCTTTCTTCTATTTCCTCTTCTTGACCCATACTTGCCCAGACATCGGTATACAAAATATCTGCATTTTCAGCAGCTTCATAGACATCATTGGTAAGAATAATTTTTCCATTGTGTTTATGGGCTAATTCAGTACTTAAATTTATAATCTCTTCTTTAGGCTCATAACCTCTTGGAGTAGCCACCCTTACTTCCATGCCCATCTTAGCGCCACCAATCATCAAAGAATGGACCATATTATTGCCATCCCCGATATAAGCCAACTTTAACCCTGCTAAAGTCCCCTTATGTTCGTAGATGGTCATCAAATCTGCTAAAGCTTGGGTAGGATGGTACAAATCAGTTAAGCCATTAATCACAGGGACTTTAGAATATTTAGCTAATTCTTCAACTTCCTCTTGCCCATAAGTTCTTATTAAAATCCCATCTGTATAACTAGCTAAGACTCGGGCAGTATCGGCGATAGGCTCCCCCCTACCAATCTGGAGATCCTGCGTACTTAAAAATAAACCTAATCCCCCTAGTTGATACATGGCCACCTCAAAAGATACCCTAGTCCTAGTAGAAGATTTTTGGAAGATCATAGCTAAGGTTTTACCCTTTAATATCTGTTCCAGCTCACCTTTTTTCTGGTCAGCTTTTAATTTAATCCCTAACTCAATTAAATATTTTATTTCTTCCTTTGTATAATCTTTCAAAGACAAAAAATCTTTTCCTTTTAAATTCATTTACTCCACCTCCATATGCGTATAATTATACATATTAAGGAATATTTATGCAATACTGAATCAAAAAAATATAGGGGTATACCCTACAATTATTTATATTTAACCCTTTTTCTATACTCATTCCAAATAGACTCTAAATACCCTCGATGTGCAAATAGCCTAAAGGCTGTAAGGGCTAACCCACTTGTGGCTAGAAACATGGTCTTTTCACCATCTTTTCCCCCAGCCTTTTTAGCAAATTGAGGGGTGTGAGCTACCACAGAACCGCCATTTAAAGGTAAATAGGGATGAATAGCTGGCACTTGCCAACTTACATTACCCATATCTAAGGAACCCATAATTTGATAATTACGGGTATCCATACTAAGACCCAAATCCCTACTAGCTTCGATAAAAATATTAGCTAACTTAGAATTAGTTAACATAGGGAGATACCTTGGCTCAAAATTATTAAACCTAACCTTTGTATTATTTTGGTGAGCCGCTTCTTTAGCCATCTCTTTAAATTTTCCCACTAAATCTTCCAGATCTTTTTCCTTTAAAGATCTTAAATAAAATCTCCCTACAGCCCTTTGGGGTACCAGATTAGGGGTCCTTCCCCCTTCAGATATAATTCCTTGAATTTGATAAAGGGGGCTATATTTTTTATTATACTCTATAACCTGTTGATAGAAATTAACTAATGATAACAAAGGATTACCTAAGCCAGTTTTACCCGCACTATGGGCAAAATCCCCTTGGTAAATGACTTCGATGGCCTCTAGAGCTTGAGAAGTTATATTTATAACTGCCGATTGACCTGGATGAAACATCAAAGCTGCACTACATTCTTGAAAAGCACCCTTTTTTGCTAATTCTACCTTAGCCCCCTGGGTCTCTTCCGCTGGTGTTCCCAAGACCACTATTTGCCCTGACCAGCGTTCTTTTATTTTGGCTAAAGCCAAAGCCGCTCCTAGGCTAGCCCCAGCTATTAAATGATGACCACAACCATGACCTATTTGGGGCAAGGCGTCATATTCCGCTAAGAAATAAATTGCTGGTTTTCCTGAACCAAACTGAGCTTTAAAGGCTGTTGGTAAACCTAAATACCTCTCATTTACTTCAAAATTATATTCCTTCAATAGAGTGGTTAAATAATTAACGGCTTTAAACTCTTGCCCCCCTAACTCGGGGTTTTCATATATATAGCGGGCGGCTTGCCAGATAACAGGCCACAATTCCTTTATAGTAGCTAGTAATCTCTGTTCAGCTAACAACAAAATAAGGCCCCCTTAAAGTAAAGTGACCTTACAATTTATTCCGCTCATTGCGTAAATATGATTAACGAAATAAGAAATGGCTCTCGCCACTCGCCCACTTTTTTGCCAATTCTCACACTTTCTCCTGAAAAATGATATACTATTTAGTATAGTCTTTTATATCGAGGTGAATTAAACTTGCCCTTTTACCATGAGATTTATCAAAAAATCCACAATCGCCTACCAGATGTTTTAGACCATGAAAATGCTAAAAAGTTTTCTGTTCTTTTACCTATTATAGATTATCAAGGTGAAACCAGCATATTATTCCAAGTTCGTTCTCACAAACTAAATACTCAACCAGGAGAAATTAGTTTACCCGGAGGCGGAGTGGAAGAGATAGATACCAGTGATGAAATGACCGCCCTTCGTGAAACCTGTGAAGAGCTAGGTCTGAATAAAGAAGATATTACTATAATCGGACAATTGGATACAGTGGTAACCCCCTTTGCCACCATTATTAAGCCTTTTGTGGGGATTATAGATGATTATCAGAAAATAAAGCCCAATAAGAATGAGGTTGAAGAGGTATTTTATGTCCCTCTAAAATACTTTTTAGAGAATGAACCTGATACCTATTTCATCCAACTGGAAGTAAAACCCGAAAATAATTTCCCCTTCCATCTTATACCCCAGGGTAAATACTATAACTGGCGTATAGGTACCTACCCTGAGCATTTCTATCTGTATGAAGGAAAAATCATCTGGGGTTTAACCGCCCGGATAATCCGCCATTTTATACAGCTACTTAAAGATAGTGTGTAAGTGTGGGAGTGTGAAAGCTCTCGGGATATTCTGCATGTTGGCATTACGGCTCGTAAGCAATTCTGAGTGTCAGCATTACAGCTTGAGGAATATTCTGCATGTCAGCATTTTAGCTTACATGCTGACCTATAAGCTAGGCACAATAGCCGCAATGCCGCCCCATTAGCTGGACCCATTAGACATAATGCTAACTCACTAACACACTAACCCACAGTCATGTAAATTTACTTATAAGCCATCACACTTGCGCACTTACACACTAACTTATCAGCTAGACCCCTAAGAGTTAAGATATTCCTGAATAGGCTGATAATTTAACTTTACCCCATTAGTGGCTTCTTTCCTAACATTTATAAAAGCCCGGCAGGTATCCAAGGAGGTAAAGCAGGGTACCCTATGTTCCGCTGCTGACCGACGAATTTTAAAACCATGACTTCTGGGGTTTTTACCCTGGCGAGGGGTATTAACAATTAACTGAATACCACCCTTTTCAATTAATTCTAAAGGGTCCGGACAAATTGTAACTTCTAGACCTTGGGCACTTAAATACTTTCCAGTAGAATTAGTGGCCAAAATATCAAAACCCACCTTAATTAAGCCTTGAGCTATCTCTAGAGCTTCAGCAAAATCCTTTTCCGCTACAGAAATTAAGGCATTACCTCTTAGAGGTAGATTATTGCCCGTTCCCATGATAGCTTTGGTTAAGGCACCAGCAAAAGTGTAATCAATCCCTAGGACTTCACCTGT
>JAAZJU010000050.1 GCA_012800195.1 Clostridia bacterium | reverse complement strand
CTGTAAATTCTTTTTGGGTTTCCGCTAAATGAATATGTAAACCTACCTGTAAATCCTTAGCTGTTTCAATTACTTTCTCAAGATATTCTGGAGGACAGGTGTATGGAGCATGGGGACCAAGCATACAGCTTATTCTACCTTGGCCTTGACCTTGCCAAGTTCTAATAAAATCACAACTTTCTTGTAAATTTTTCCCTTCATTATCGTTGAAGCCAATGAGTCCCCGGGCTAATACTGCTCGCATGCCACTTTCTAGAGTAGCTTGAGCTACTTCATCCATAAAGAAATACATATCGGCAAAGGTAGTAGTTCCCGATTTAATCATTTCTAAATTTGCTAACATAGTTCCCCAATAGATAGATTCATTATTGAGTTTAGCCTCCCTCGGCCAGATTTTTTCCTCTAGCCAGGGCATTAACTCCATATCATCAGCATAACCTCTTAAAAGAGTCATGGCCGCATGGGTATGACAATTAATCAGGCCTGGTAAAGCCACACAGTCTTTGCCATCTACTATCTCTACCTCATCAGCATTATAAGTAAAATCTCCTACAGCTTCAATTAATTGATTGTTAATGAGGATATTACCTTTTTTTAATTCTTGGTCCGGATCAGTACCCTCCACCATAGTTAATAATAAAACATCCTTGACTAAAATCTTTTTCATTTCCATCCCCTCCCTTTACTTTTGTCCATATGTGGTCAGGTATGCCTGCCGCATCCACTGTACATCCTCTGCCGATAGTGAAAAAGGTACCCCTAAGCTACTAGCAACTACGCCAATATGGGCAGTTTTTTCCACCAACAAACATGCTTTATACGCCTCTTGTAAATTATAACCTACCCCTACAACTCCATGATTTGCCAATAATACTGCTCCTTTATTACCTAAGGCCTGCACACCATTTGTAGCCAATTTCTTAGTACCTGGCAGGGCATACTGAGCAACCGAAACCTCACCACCTACTACTTGAGCCATATCTTCAATTAAAGGAGGAAGCGGTTTGCGTACAACAGCAAAGGCACTGGCATATTTACTATGGGTATGAACTATACCTTGAACATCTTCTCTTGCCTTGTATATTTCACAATGTAGTTGAAATTCGCTGGAGGGTTTTCTTTTTCCTTCTAAAACATTTCCATTTAAATCTAGCAAAGTTATATCTTCTATTTCTAAACTTTCATATTCCATCCCACTAGGAGTGATATATATTTGATTGGGACCAACCCTGCCACTAATATTGCCCCAGGTCGAAGCTACTAAGCCCTCCCTAACCATCTTTTTTCCTAAATAGATTATTTCTTCTCTAATATCCATAGCCTAAAACCCTTTTTATATTTTCTTGAAAATCAGCTTTAATAAGACCTTTATCTGTAATTATAGCAGTTATCAAAGAATGGGGGGTGACATCAAAGGCCGGATTGATAGCCTCCACTTTTTCTGGAGCAATCCAATAATCCCCTATTTTTCGAACTTCATCGTGTTTTCTCTCTTCAATGGGTATTTCTTGCCCAGACTTAATACTTAAATCAAAGGTTGAATAAGGCGCGGCCACATAAAAAGGTATCTTATGAAATTTGGCTAAAACTGCCAAACCATAGGTCCCAATTTTATTAGCCACATCCCCATTAGCCGCTATTCTATCCGCACCCACAATTATGCAATCAATCCAACCCTGTTGCATACAATAGCCAGCCATGTTATCAGTAATTAAAGTAACAGGAATCCCGTCCTCCATGAGTTCATAGGCGGTAAGTCTGGCTCCTTGGAGAAGAGGCCTTGTTTCATCAGCAAAAACCCTTTTTACCTTGCCTTTTTCAAAAGCTGCCCTGATTACTCCCAAGGCAGTCCCAAATCCAGCAGTGGCCAAGGCCCCTGCGTTACAATGAGTTAAAATTGTACTATTAGGGGCAATCAACTCTTGTCCTATTGCACCCATTTTTCCATTCATAGCTAAATCTTCAGCTTGAATCGCCTGGGCCTCCCTTTCCATAGCTACAATTATTTCCTTATTAGCAAGTTTTT
>JAAZJU010000049.1 GCA_012800195.1 Clostridia bacterium | reverse complement strand
TTACTTCTCCTCTATATTTCCATATGCTTGACCCGATGTTTCTCCTCGGCTTTTTTAGCATCGTTAAACATATCTAAAGTTGACAAATATCCGGTTATTCTTCTAACCCGACTTATATTGCCTTCTGTTCCACAAGCTGGACACACCTCAGTATCTATGACACCATTAAAACCGCAGGTTTTACAAATATCCACTGGGAAATTCACAGCAGCATAGCCCATATCCGCCTCATACATAGCTTGAATTATAGCCTCAAAAGCTTCTAAATTATGGGTAGGAGCGGAAGGCAATTCCACATAGGAAATATGCCCAGCATTACAAAGCTTGTGATAAGGAGCTTCCAGCTTAATTTTCTTAAAGGCATCAATTTTATAATCCACTGGTATGTGGAAGGAATTGGTATACCATTCCTTATCATTTACCCCTTCGATGATACCAAAGAGCTTTTTATCTTTAGCGGTAAACTTACCACTAAGGCCCTCTGCTGGTGTAGCTAGTAAGGTGAAATTTAAACCATATTTTTGGCTAGCTTCATCACATTTACGACGCATATGACCAATAATGGATAAACCTAAAGCTTGAGCCTCTTCACTCTCCCCATGGTGTTTACCAGTTAAGGCCACTAAGGCTTCTGCTAATCCTATAAAACCAAGGCTAAGAGTGCCGTGTTTAATGGCCTCTTCAATGATATCATCATCCGCTAATTTTTCACTATCTAAATAAAGCTTTTGACCCATCAAGAAAGGGAAATCTTTAACCTTGAGGTTTTTTTGCACATCATATCTTGTTTTTAACTGCTCTATACCAAGTTCTATAGTTTCATCTAAAAGCTGCCAAAATCGGGAAAGATCTTTCTTAGCTCTAATCCCTAAACGAGGCAGGTTAATGGATGTAAAAGATAGGTTACCTCTCCCCTCGGTTACCGCTGGACCATTGACATTGGCTATTACCCTAGTCCGACAACCCATATAGGCAACTTCATCATCATAACTTTTGTTAAAACTAGAATCTTGAAAAGAAAAGTTAGGAAATAATCTTTTACAAGCTACTTGCATGCTTAACTTAAATAAATCATAATTGGGGTCAGCAGGGTCATAATTTACCCCATCCTTTATTTTAAAACAAATATTAGGAAATATGGGAGCTTCCCCTTTCCCTAAACCTTTTTCATAGGCTTCCAAAAGTTTTTGAGTGACCATTCTGCCGCCTCTAGTTGTATCCGTACCTAGATTAATAGATGAAAAAGGCACTTGGGCTCCTGCTCTACTATGCATGGTATTTAGATTATAGACAAAGCCTTCCATAGCTTGATAGACTTCATCATCTACCCTTTCCTGAACTAATTCCATTAACTTTTCTTCTTCTACTTCAACACCTAATTTTTTAATTTGCTCCCTAATTATTTTTTCCTGACGAGCATATTCTAACTCCACATAATAACCCATATCCCGGTCAAAATAGGCAAAGGATTGGCCGCCATGTTGATCATTTTGGTTGGATTGCAAAATAATAGCTGCTAAAGCTGCCGCTGTTTTGATGCTCTTAGGGGGTCTAATATAACCATGCCCATTATTAAAACCTTCCCTTAAAAGTCTGGCTAAAGGTATTTGCAGGCAGGTAAGGGTTTTACCATACCAAGATAAATCATGAATATAGATATCCCCATTGATATGAGCCTGGGCTTCTTTGGGAGGAATTGCCCTTTTTAAATAATAGTTCGTAGAGGCAATTTCAGAAATCTGTAATACCTTAGCAGAGGGGGAATTTCCAACATTGGCATTTTCTCTGTTAGTTTCCTTTAAAACCTCCTCTACTGCATCCATCATTGCTGAACGGGCTTCCCGAATATCGGTTCTTTTATGACGATATAATATGTATGCTTTGGCGGTTTTAGCATGGCCTTTCTCAATTAAGATTTTTTCTACAGCATCTTGCACATCCTCAACGGTAAATATATTGCCATTAAAACGCTCCTTTAAAAGCTTCATCACTTCTATAGTAAGTTCCATAGCAGTCTGTCTATCTTCTCCGCCTACCGCTTGTGCCGCTTTAAAAATAGCTTGGGTTATCTTGTGGTCATTAAATTCAACCTCCCGACCATCTCTTTTACGAATAGCAACAAACATTACTTAATTACCCCCCTGTTTTTTTCTTAATAAGCTTTCAATTTCCTCAATAAAGGTACTAATATCCTTAAACTCTCGGTAGACCGAGGCAAATCTAACATAGGCAACTTCATCAACACTTTTTAGCTTGTCCATTACCAATTCACCAATTTGTGTGGAACTAATTTCCCGTTCCATATCATTTCTTAGTTCCCTTTCTATCTCGGTGGTTATCCTTTCCAACTCCTTTAAAGGCACTGGCCTTTTTTCACAGGATTTTATTAAACCATTTAATATTTTATTACTATCAAAGACCTGTCTGCTCCCATCCTTTTTGATAACAATCATGGGAACATCTTCAATCTTCTCATAGTTAGTAAATCTTTTTAGACATTCTCCACATTCTCTTCGCCTTCTAATATAGTTTCCATCCTCTGCACTGCGAGTATCTAAAACCTTAGTATCAAAGAAACCACAAAAAGGACAGCGCAAAATACTCACCCCTTATTATTT
>JAAZJU010000004.1 GCA_012800195.1 Clostridia bacterium | reverse complement strand
TTTAGAAACTATATATCATTTTACCTAAAACATTTTCTATAGGAATTGGACCTAAAATCCTGCTATCCCCACTATTATTTCTATTATCCCCCAATACAAAAACAGTGTTCTCTGGCACCTTAATAGAAGGAAAGGGAGCATAAGTAACACCCTCTTTTATATAGGGTTCATCCAGTTTATGGCCATTTCTATAAACCTCTCCGTCTATAAAGCTAATGGTATCCCCAGCTTTACCGATAATTCTCTTAATCCAATACCTTTCTATTGGTTGTTGATCAAACAGATAATTGGTAAGGCCATTATATTTAAAAATAAAAAGAAAATCATCTATTTTAGTATGTTTTTTGCTTACATTACTATCAATAATAACAATATCTTCGTAGTCATAATCCATTGATAAGGTATTGGGTAAGCGGGAAATTATCACCCAATCTCCTTCGTTTAAGGTTGGTTCCATAGAATGACCAAAGACACTACTGGGTTGAATAACAAAAATACTGATTAAGATGGCTACTATCAAAGCTATAAAAATAGAACTAATCCATTCCAAAGCTATTTTTACTATGCTAATTTTGTATTCCCCCCTAACTATATCTAAAATAGACTCTATTTTTATATTATCCCACTTCTAAGCTAACTTTGTAAACCCAAATTTTTGAATTAATAGGGATAAATATTTAACAATTATTAGAAGTATAAATAATATCTCTAATGTAAAAATTATAGATGTAAAGAAATACAAAGGGAAAGGATTGGTTTCTATGAGTCAGCACATTCACTGCATTGTTCAAAATTGTCACTATTGGCAACAAGGTAATATGTGTGCAGCAAATGAAATTCTTGTCGCTACTGATAAATTTGGTGCCCAAGAGCCTGATGATGTGGATTGTTCGATGGTTCAACAATTAACCCCTCAATCAGCTGGTACATGTATGGATACTTGTTGTAAAACTTATGTACCTAAAGGTTCCAACAAAATTAAGGCTGACAATGTTCAAAAAATGTTTTAATATTACCTACAAAAATGGTGCAAGACTTATCCTTGCACCATTTGTTCTACCCACTGATGGATCTCCTCTAACCCTTGTCCAGTTTCTGCGGAAAACAGCACTACAGGTTGGTTAGATGAGATTTTCATTTTCTTTTTTATTTCTTTTAGATGTTTTTGCCAATTGCCTCGAGAAATTTTATCTGCTTTTGTGGCTACTACTAAAGTAGGAATTTGATAATGAGTTAACCATTCATACATCATACAATCGTCATTAGTCGGAGGATGGCGGACATCTATAATATGGATTACCCCTTTTAAAACTTCCCTCTGGGAAAGGTATTCCTCTATAAATTGGGACCATTGCTCCTTGACCTCATTAGAGACTTTGGCAAAGCCATAACCAGGAAAATCCACAAAATAAAACTCTTGATTTATCAAATAAAAATTTAAAGTTTGAGTTTTGCCTGGCTTACTGCTTGTTCTAGCTAAATTTTTGCGATTAATAACCTTATTTATCAAAGATGATTTGCCCACATTGGAACGGCCTGCGAGAGCAATTTCTGGCAAGCCTTCCTCAGGATATTGTTTTTTTCCTACTGCACTTATAATGAATTCCGAACTTTTAATAATCACTATTTTTCCTCCACCAAAGCTTTTTCTAATACTTCATCCATATGTTCAACTAAAACAAACTCCAACTTCCGTTTGATATTTTGAGGAATGTCCTCCAGATCCTTTTCGTTTTC
>JAAZJU010000048.1 GCA_012800195.1 Clostridia bacterium | reverse complement strand
CAGGGCAGGAAATAAGATTTTATTATAAATTTTTCTACTCTTTAAATCAGTAATACAGCAAATTAGTACGGTAGTTAAAAGGAGGATATCGAGAAGCATAATTTCACCTCAAGTTAGTGTGATAGTGTGTAAGTGTGTAAGTGTGTAAGTTCGTAGGTGTGCAAATGTGTAACAATGAAAATGCCATACTGGAGTGAACATACGGAAAATCTGCTAAATAATCTTAGCGTAGCTGAGGAAATAAAAGATAACGAGCAAACAGGACGTTTGCGAGAGTGTGATTTGAGTCATGGACGACGAATTGAACACGGTTATCTTTTATCCGAGGCAAGCTTAGATTTATTCCGATTTGGAGTTCAGTGAACGCAAGTATACATTTTCAGAGAGAAAGCAAATATCTTTGTTAAAAATAGCCCTACTCTCCGCCAAGTAGGGCCATTTTTAAAATTTAGTATTTATGATCCAGGATTTTCCCCGCCTACTTCTCTACCTAATTCACCAGTAACTTTATCAAATATTGCAGCTACTTGCTCACCTAGTGGAGTTAATGCTACCATTGCAACAATAGCGATGAGTGCCAAAATCAACCCGTACTCAACCATCCCTTGTCCTTTTTCTTCCCGCCATAAGCGCTTTGCAAGATTCAACATATTTTTACCTCCTTTGAATTTACAAAACATTACCAATAATTTGTAATGTTATCATATCATGACAACAAATTTTAGAAATCGACCTGGAGTCTCAATTTTTTCCATTGACCTAGGTCCCAAAACACGATAGGAGCCCCTGTTGGGACTCCTATGAATATTGACTTATAACCACATCGTCTTGAGACCTATACCGTTGGAGAACTTGCTCCAACTGTTTTTCATTATCTAAGCTTATTAAGGATATGTAATTTTGGGGGTAGGCCAAACGCTCAATAATTTCAATAGTCCTATCCTGGGAATTAATATCTACTATAACTAGTCTTGTGTTCTTACCCAGTAGCCGTTGCCGAAGCATAATTTCCCGGAGGATCCCCTCAATGCTTTTTTCTGCATTTTGCACAACTACCACTAGTTTTTTTTCTACTTTCCCAGGCATGAAGATATATGCCACTGAGGAATAGATAACCCAAATTAAAAATCCACAGACACCTATTACTATAAGCCAGCCTAAATTATCCATAAAAATAAGCACCCCTTCCGTTGAGGTGCTCTTATTATATGAGTAAACTGTATTTTATGTTCCCAAATCCTTAGATTGCTTCGTCACTTCGCTTCTCGCAATGACATTCCGCTGTGGAACCGTAGAACTGTAGCACTGTAGAACTGGTAATGCTATAGTTCCACAATCTTATTTTTCAATGCAAATAAGGCAGCTTGAGTTCTATCCTCTACATTGAGCTTTCTAAAAATATTGGTAATATGATTCTTTACTGTTTTTTCACTAATATACAGGGTGGAGGCTATTTCTTTATTGGGCATACCCTGGGCAATCAATTTTATAACTTCTAATTCCCGAGCAGTTAACTGGTCACAACTAAACATATTAGTTTTCCTGTCAGATAAACGGTTAAACTCCCCTAATAATTTGGCGGTAATATTAGGTTGAATAGCTGTTTTGCCCTCAGCCACATCCTTAATTGCTTTAATTAATTGTTCTGGTTGAATATCCTTTAAGATGTATCCCGAAACCCCAGCCCGTACTAATTCAAATATGTACTCCTCATCCTCGTGGATAGTTAAGGCAATAATCCCCACCTGGGGCATTTCTTCTTTAATAATTTTAGTAGCCTCAATACCATTTAGTCCAGGCATATTAATATCCATTAAAACCACATCGGGCTTTAAAGTACGGGTCAAAGCAATTGCTTCATCTCCACAATTGGCCTCCCCCACTATCAAAAAATTACTCTCTAGGGAGAGTATCTTAGCCAAGCCCTCCCTTAAAAGAGCATGGTCATCTGCTATTACAACTTTTATCGCCATCATTCTACCTCCCCTTCAGAATTTTGTAATGGAATCTCTATGGCGACCTCTGTTCCTTTTCCAGTCTGGGAATAAAAATGTACATTACCCCCTAGGAGTTCTACCCTTTCCCTCATTCCTAAAAGGCCATATCCTTCCCGTTCTTTGTCAGCAAAGACCTCCATAATATTGAAACCCTTACCATCATCTCTAACAAAGGCTTGGACCTTATCCTTAGTAATATCCACTTTTACCAATACCCTTTTGGCAAAAGCATGTTTATTAACATTTTGTAAGGCCTCCTGGATAACCCTATAGATTGCCACCTCTAAAGTATTCGGTAATCTAATATTTTTTGGGGAGGCCACCAGCTTCACATCTATATTAAATCTCGTCTTAAAATCCTCAATATACCGCGAAAGAGCTGGGATTAGGCCCAAATCATCCAAAACCATAGGTCGTAAATCATAAATAATTTTCCGTACATCCTTAAGATTCTCTCTTACTAATTGTTTAAAATGAACCAATTCCTTTTTAGCCGCTTGCACATCTTTATCAATAAGTCTTTCACAGAATTCTGCCCGAAGAACAATATTGGCCATAGATTGGGCTGGTCCATCATGAATTTCTCTAGCAACTCTCCTTCTTTCTTCTTCCTGAGCCTTAATAATCCTTGCCCCTAGACTGCCTCTAGCCTCTATTTCCTCTAACTTTTCGTTAAGATCTTGCATATTCCCACCTAAATAGTCCAAAACAACCCCTACCCTAGACACTAGGGTTTCAGCCTTAGCTACAGTTTCTCTATTGCGAATAAACTGTTTTTCTACCTCACTCCGTTCAATCCGTAGTTGTTTTTCCTGATTGCGGAGTATCCGTACCTCAGCTTGCAAATTACTAGCCGTTTCATAAGCCCTACGAATATCTTCTTCATTATATTTCTTAATATCTCTGCTAACTAGCATCAACCGATAGCGAGCCTTTCTTTCTAATTTCTCTTGGTGCTCCAGTTTATCAATAAGCTGACAAATTTTCTCTTGTAACTGGATTAGCTTTAATTTTAGCCTTTCACTTTCACTTCGCGATATTTCTGCAATTTCAAATATTTCCTCTTTGCTTTGTTCAATGGCTTGTAAAGCTTTGGAAATTACTTCTTCTAAGTTAGGCATATCCTGTTGCTGCTTGTTCATTTCCTTCACCCCAGAGACTATAATAATGGTTAATCCTTTAAAACCTTAAACGATTCTTCAAGCTAATTTCTTTATTTAACTGCATATATCCTGCCTAGTTTAACACATACTAGACTTAAATCCCATGAATAAGGTGGTGAGTTTTTTGACTAATGCGGTCAATTGTTGTTCCCTCTGCGGCCAAGTTCTCAATCTAGTAGATGAGCCTTTTGCTGAATATCAAGAATTAAGGAATAAAAATAATAAACCTCTCTGCCTTCAATGTTATCAGGAAGAATGTGATCGTTGGCAACAAAACTATTAGAAAAAGGCCATTCCTGCTCCTTTCTAAGACGCAGGAAGGCCTTCTTAGTTCCTGGTTTTATCGGGCTTACATTCTTATTTCACTCGCTTCATTCAGATACCATAAGAAGTCAATAGTATTTTTTGCAAAAAACGACCTCCTAGAGCATATCTAATACACTTTTTTAAAATATGCTTTTTAAAAGATGTATAAAGATCTTCTCTAAGGAATTTCACCCT
>JAAZJU010000047.1 GCA_012800195.1 Clostridia bacterium | reverse complement strand
TGTAGGTTTTCTCTAGATTAATTTTATTTATTAGGCGTCTGGTGGTAAAATCTGCGGTACCAATTCCATTAGCGTTTCCTTCTGTTTCCCGGGTTAAATCTAAAACAACTATTTTGTTAATTTCAGGTCCCCCATAAGCATAGGGGGTTGGGTAACGGCCCGTAATATTAGGATCCATTCCATCACCACTAATATTTTTACCTAGGTAATCTACTACCAAGACATCTATCTGTTCAAACATAATTCTAGGCATCATCCCTTTGCTTTTAACCAATAGTTCCTTTTCCCTTTCTTCAATTAGCTCCCTAGGAAGGACCTCGATCTTACTGGTTTGATCATAAGCATTTTCTAACAGGGCAACCCCAAAGAGAATCGGTAATTTTTCTATAATCCTCCGCCCCATCCCTAGCACATTTTCTGCCATATATTTAAAGCCCAATTGATGACAAGCCTCTGCACCCTTTTGTTTACCCATACCAATAGTAAGCATTTTCATAATCCCGCTTTCTATAGCTCCCCGGAAGGCCGTATGGGGTTTTATTCTATTTATGGCAATAATCCCGTCGGCAGTGGCAGCCTCTTTACCAACATAAATAGGTAAGCCATTTTTTAGCTCACCTATTTTCATTACATCCATGGAGGATGCTATGGGTACCCCCATGGTTATTTCATCTATTCCTAAATGCTTTAGTACGCTTTTTTGGCCCTGAGCCGTCGCCCCACCATGGCTACCCATAGTAGGAACGATAAAAGGATAAGCTCCCCGCTCCCGAACAGCTTGGATAACAGCTTTAGTAACAGGGGCAAGATTGGCAATGCCTCTACTCCCTACTAGAATGGCAATTTTTTGCCCCTCTTTTATCCTCCCTATTCCCCCTGGTCTCTGTAATTCCTCTAGTAGTATTGCAATAGGGTCCTGTAAAGCTTCACTATTAAATTTCTGCCTAATTTTAACCACTGGGGGAATTGGTATCCCCTCTAACAAGGAATTAATAGTTTTCACTAGAAATCCTCCTCTAACCCAATTAACCTCTAGTTTTCTCCCTACCGTAGATTAAAACAAGACATAAAATTATTAAGCCTTGGGCGATTTGTCTACCAGCTTCAGGTATATGCACGATGGTTAGGAGACTCCCAATTATGGTCATAATTATTGCTCCCGCAATAGTACCACCATAACCCCCCCGCCCCCCTATGATAGAGGTACCCCCTACAACCACCGCTGCAATAGAGTTCATAGTGTAGGTAGTTCCAGCATCTAAAAAACTTGTGCCCGTATAGCCCACTAGGAGAGTGCCTGTAAGCGCCGACATTATCCCCGCTAGAACATAAGTACATAAAGTCACCCCAGTAATATTAACCCCTGCATAACGGGCGGCGATAACATTAGTGCCTAAAGCATAGACATTTCGACCAAAGGTAGTGTATTTTAAGACCACAATTGTTAATAACCCTAATATTAGCCAAAGGATTACTGCCCCAGAAATTAAACCCCCAATTTTTTCATTACTAATGAACCGAATCAGAGGTGCAGCATAGCCCTTGGGAGCACCCTTACTATAAACCAAAGCAATACCTTGAACCACACTCCCTACCCCTAAGGTCATAACTAGGGGAGGGATTTTTAAAAAACAAACCCCACTACCATTGGCTAGCCCCACCACTGCCCCTATGGCTATCACCGTTACTAAAGCTAGTAACAAATTTTCATTGCTTCCATTCATAATTTGCGCACTAACTACATTAGTTAAGGTAATTATTGAGGCCACGGAAAGGTCAATTCCCCCAGTTAGTATCACAAAGGTTTGACCAATGGCCACAATGCCTAAAAAGGAAGCTTGCCTTAGTACATTGCCAAGATGAAGAAATGATAGAAATCCTGGGGAAACAATTTCAGCAATAATTAGGAGCAATAATAATATCAGATAGACAAGTAAACTAGATTTAATTATTTCAGGGAAGATTTCACTGACCCAATTTTTAGTTTTTGATTCCACTTTCTTTTCCACCTTTCAGCTTCTGGATGTAAAGATCATTGGTAAAAATAGGGTGCAGGCTCTAGGTAAGAAAATTGTACTGGGTCATGAGGAAAAATTATTTTGGCCTGATATGTCTTTTGTAGCAAGTTTAACTTCCTCACAGTCTGTTGAAAACCAATAGAATCATAGAGAATTCCAGGATAGGCCATGGGAGGACCATAATTCCTACTCATATTCACTGCATCAGAGGGAAAGATAAAAGTATCACTTTCTAAATGAAGAACTAAACCCAGTACCCCCGGGGTATGGCCCCCTAAAGTAATAATATCTATCCCAGGGGCTAAGGACTGATCCTCTTCGATAAAGTTAAAGGTTAAGCCCGGAAAATGGAAATTGTCTTTAAAATAGCCCCCTCCGCCAAAGGGTTCCGTGGAACAATGGTGGGTTACAGTTAGGCCATAGGAATAGTCCTTTTCACTAACCAATATATTTTTGCTAGCCTTCGTATTGGAGAAAAAACTCAAACCCCCGGCATGATCCCAGTGCATATGAGAAACTATGATTAGGGAAATATCCTCCGGCGTTAAATTTACTAAGGATAATTGTTTGTCTAAAAATTCCTCTCGGGAAGTAAACAAAGGAAATTGCTCTCGTACAAATAGAGGTAGCCTATCTTTTTCATCTCGTAAACAAGGACCAGTATCATATAGTATCCAGCCTAAATCAGGATGGCTAATTAACACCGAAAAGGTAGGTACTCTTATCCATTCAGATAAAACATTCTTTTCCTTGATATTCCCTGGTTTTGGTACAGCCACATTCCAGGCAAAATCATTTTCTATATAACCATGGTGTAGAATTGCAAATTTCAAACCTTTCATTCCTTAACCCCCCTTTGCTTAATCGAGCTAATAGCTAAGGCAATAATCAAGATACTTCCTTGAAAGATATATTGATAAAAAGAAGAAACCCCCACAAGATTTAAAATATTATTGATAATTACAATAATAAAGGCTCCTGCTATACTACCGACAATACCCCCTTTGCCACCAGCCAAAACGGTTCCCCCTACTACCACAGCAGTAATGGAATTCATGGTAAAGGAATTCCCCACTGTTGGATCTCCTGAATACATTTAGGCTGCTAAAAAAATCCCTGCTAGGGAACAAAGGAAACCTGCTAAGGTATAGGCAAAAAGTTTTATTTTATCTACTGCTACACCAGTACTAAAAGCGGCTAATTCATTTCCCCCAATGGCATAAAGACTAAATCCAAAGGGAGTCTTCCTGGTAATGGTCCAGATAAGTATGCCAGTTAAAATAAGAATAATTAGGGGTGTAGATATCCCTAAAATACTGCCTGTTAAAGTTCTAGCAAAGCCAACATGCACTGTTCCACCAGGTCTAGGTAAAATCATTAGAGCTATCCCTCCATAGATGGCTGAGGTAGCTAGAGTAACTATTATTGGCTGTATTCTACCCTTGGAGACTATAAAACCATTAAAAGCACCAGTTAAAACACCGGCTATTAGAGCAATTAACACCCCTTTAAGAAATCCCCAGGGCTCGTTGGTCATTACAGCAGCACAGATAACATTAGCTAAACTAACAATGGCTCCCACAGAAAGATCAATGCCACTGGTTAAAATAATTATTGTTTGAGCAAAGGCAACCAAAATTAGGGGAAGAGCTACTATTAGTAGATTTTTGAAATTTTGTAGTGTAAAAAATACTTCATCTAAGAAGCTGGCAAAAATAATTAACAGTAACAAAAAAATATATATTAATATCACATGGGAATAGCGATTCCAATTCATAGCTAACCTCCCCATTATGCTATTCCTACTGCACCGCGCATAATGTTTTCTTCGGATATATTTTCTTTAGTAAGTTCAGCAGAGATTTTTCCTTCATACATAACCAGCACCTTGTCACTCATACCAATTATCTCCATAAGATCACTAGATACCATTATGACAATGGAGCCTTCATTAGCTAATTGCCGCATTAAATAATACAATTCTTGTTTTGTTTCCACATCAATACCTCGGGTTGGTTCATTGAATAAAATTACCCTAGGTTTTATCCCCAATTCCTTAGCTAAAACAACCTTTTGTTGATTACCTCCACTTAAATTTACGGTTTGTTGTTCACAACTATGGGCCTTGATTGATAATTCCTTGATAAGCCTATTAACAAACTCTCTTTCTTTATCTAAGAGAATAAAGTTTAAAATTTGTCTTAAGTAGAGACTCTTTAAGGCAATATTTTCTCTAACCGTTAAGTTAAGTAGGAGTCCTTGGGTTTTGCGGTCTTCTGGTACAAAGGCAATCCCAGCCTGAATGGCATCAATGGGATTTCTGATAGAAACAGGCTTAGATTTGATAAAAAAATCCCCTGAGTCCTTAGGTAAAATACCAGCCAAGGCCTTTAATAATTCCGTTTGGCCATGACCTTGTAAGCCTGCTATCCCCAAGACCTCTCCCTCTCTTATTTGGAAGGATATATCGGATAGCTTTCCTTTTACATTAAGATTTTTAACTTCAAATATTATCTTTTTAGTTGCCTGGACTAATTTTTTTGGGAAAATATCCTTTAAAGGTCGGCCGACCATTAAGCGGATTAGCATATCTTGATTGGTTTCCCGGGTAAGTACAGTAGCCACAAATTTACCATCTTTAAAAACAGTTATCCGATCGGCAATGGCAAAAACCTCTTCAAATCTATGAGAAATAAAAATTATGGTTTTTTCATTTTTCTTTAAAGCATTTATAATCTCATACAGTTTATGGACCTCTTCTTTAGCTAATGCCGAGGTAGGTTCATCAAAGATAATTAGTTCAGGCTCCCTAGCCAGGATTTTTAATATTTCTACCATTTGTTGTTTAGCAATTGGTAAATATCCCACCAGATCATCAGGATTTAAATCGATATTATACTTAGTTATTAATTCAGTTACTCTCCTTTTTATTTCTGATTGATTTATTAGCCCCCACCTATTACAGGGTTCTTGGTTTAAAAAAATATTCTCCGCTACAGTCATATCTGGAAATAAGGTCAACTCCTGATAAACCATGGCAATGCCTGCCCTCTGAGCTTCTTGAGGATTTTTAAATTCCACAGCCTTACCATTAAAAGAAATAGCACCACTATCCTTTTGATATAAACCTGCCAATATTTTTAATAAGGTACTTTTACCTGCTCCATTTTCTCCTACTAAGGCATGTACTTCCCCTTTAAAACAAGAAAAATCCACATCTTGTAAGGCTTGTATTCCCCCGAAACGCTTGTTAATCTTTTTCATCTCTAAGATATATTTCATTGGAATCCCCCATTGTAAAAAACTGAAGAGGATGACCCTCTTCAGTTTTTTGCAATTTCTTGTATAACTACTACCTATCTGCTAAATAATTCTTTAACTTTTTCTTCAGATAGTTTTGTGATATTCCAAAAACTGTCTGGTAAATCAGGCTTTACGAATTCTTCTAGGTTTTCCTCAGTTACAACAGGTAAATCTAAG
>JAAZJU010000002.1 GCA_012800195.1 Clostridia bacterium | reverse complement strand
AAAACAAAAAATTCTATCTCTCTCTTTGGTTTGGAAATGCAAGGTGGACAATTATCAGCCCAACATACCTATGATTGGGATACTTTTGAAGATCGAGTTTTAGGTGAAAAATATGCAAGTATTATAGAGCTTTTTTCCACAGGTAGAGATTATGGCAATACCTTTTTATATAATATTCTTAATCTGCTTAGGGAGGCAGAGAATGATTCCATTAATTTAGCCCGCTTAGCCTATCTCTTGGCTCGCCGTGAACCAGAAAAAAATGCCTCACCTGATATTAAAGATAAGTATGCCAAGTTTTCCCGAAACCTTTACCAGTGGGCTTTAAATAAAGAAGATAGAAGGCAATTTATCACAGCTCTTTTAATTTATATCTATTCTAGACGAGAGGAAAAGGAGGAAAGTAAAAATGGCTGATATGCGAGATGCTTTTAAAAAAGCTGGTTTTAAAGAAGCAGAAAAACAAACAGATCCCTCTAAACAGCACCGAGCCCCCTCTGATAAGGGAGATCAATACACCTTGAGTAACAATTATGCTGCTCAAGCTGAAGAAGTGATTGTAGAATTAAAAAAGTCCATGGGACGGGATTATCAAAACTTTACTACTAGTAAAATCAGAAATATTCTGGCTATGGTGAATGCAATATATAATGATGTTCTTAATGAACAAAATGAAAAACTCAATTCAGAACTGCAAAGTAGGATAGAATATCTTAAAGTAAGGCTGGTTTATGAATGTGGCCGTGAGCCAAGAATAGTAAAGCCCTTTGTTGATAAAGCTAAGCTCCTTAGTCTATTAGAAAATATCGGTGATGATCGTAAGAGATTTCTTGATTTTGCTCGCTATATGGAAGCATTAGTGGCTTATCATCGCTTCTATGGCGGTAGGGATTAGTAAAGGAGGATAAAAATATGTACGGAAAAATTGTGATTAAATGTAAACTTAATGTTTTAACAGGTATGCATATAGGGGGTTCTTCAGCTTTTTCGGCTATTGGAGCTGTAGATAGCCCAGTAATAAGAGACAGTTTAACAGGAGAGCCAATGTTACCTGGTTCAAGTCTAAAAGGTAAGATGCGTACCCTCTTAGCCAAAGCGTTGAAAAATCACTTTATAACCCAGCCCTGTGCTGAGGATCCAGAAGAATTAAAGCGTCTTTTTGGTTCTGCTGGGGACAATAATAAGAAAGAAAATCCGAAGGCTGCCCGCTTACAATTTGCCGATGCTTTTTTAATTAATGCAGAAAGCCTTAAAGAACGGAGTGGGTTGACTGAAGTTAAATTTGAAAATACTATTAATCGCCTCACTGCTATAGCCAATCCTAGACAAATAGAGCGGGTAGTGCGAGGTTCAGAATTTGGAATTACCCTGGTATATGATATGGAGGAGGAAAGTGAGCTTCTAACGGATTTCTCCAATATTGCTAAAGGTTTTAAACTGTTGTCTATGGACTATTTGGGAGGTCATGGCTCTCGGGGTTATGGTAAGGTAGCTTTTTCAGATTTTCAAGTAGAAGTACGGGAGGGTAGTTCTCCTGTAGAGCTAGAAGCCCTTCTAAAACCCTTAAAGGAAGTGGAAAACTATGGAATATTCTCTTTACAAGCTTGAGTTTTCTACAGCCCTGCATATGGGTGAAGATACAGGCGGTGCTTCTTTAGATAATAGTCGGATGACTATCCATAGTGATACATTATTTTCCGCTCTTTGTTGCGAAGCTGCCAGAGATAGGCGAATTACACAGCTAATACAATTTTTTTCTGAGGATGTATTGACTATTTCCGATACCTTCCCCTATGCTGGAGAAGAATTTTTTCTACCTAAGCCTATAATTTTTGTAGACAATGAGGCTCGTAAAAGTGAGGAAGGACAGAAAAAACTATTCAAATCTTTAGAATTCATACCTTTTTCTCGCTTTAATGATTATCTGCAGGGGCTAAAGGGGGACCCTGTGGATTTGAACAATATGAGCAGGACTTTTGGTCACTTAACTACGAATACTAAGGTTGCCATTAAGGGACAAGAACTTCCCCTGCCTTATCATGTAGCTTCGTGGAGATTTTTACCAGAATGTGCTCTTTATCTAATTGTTCGTTCTCAAAATGAAAAAGCTTTAGCTTTTTTCGAGGAGCTTTTAATTGACTTAGGACTATCAGGAGTAGGTGGGAAACAATCTTCTGGTTTAGGTAAGTTCACTCCTCATCGTACGCCCCTTCCTCAAGAACTTCTACATCTTTTGGAAGATGAAGAAGCAAAATATCAAATGCTCTTAGGTACGGCCTTGCCCACAGAGGAAGAAATGGATGAGGCACTTCAGGACGGGTGGTATGCAACTATACGGCGGGGAGGCTTTGTTCGCTCAGAAACTTATGCGCCTCAAGCTTTAAAAAAGAAAACTATCTATATGTTATCCCCTGGCTCTTCTTTAACCACAAGATTTACGGGAGGACTATTTAATTTAGCAGATGGTGGTGCTCATCCCGTGTGGCGGTGTGGTAAGACACTTTTTATGGGGGTGAACTTATGAAATATGGACATTTAGAAAGAATAGAAATGACCTTACGAAATCTTGCTCCTGTTTTTATTGGCTCAGGAGAGAGTCTTACTAAGAAAGAATACATTTTTAGTCCTCAAAAACAGCTTATATACTTTCTTGATTTTCCAAAGTTTATTCAGTTCATGAAAAGCAGAGGTTTATTAGCTAAATTCGAAAGATTTTTAACTCAATCCCGTAATAATGATTTACGAGTTTTCCTTGAAGAAAATAGTGTTCGAGAAAAAGATTATTTAACTTTTACCAGCTATAGTATCGAAGCTGGAGAAGCTGCCAGAATACCAAACTTCCGGGAAGTATTAACCTTTTTAAAAGGTCCCGACGGTTTGCCTTATATTCCAGGTTCTAGCTTAAAAGGTGTAATCAGAACAGCCCTCTTAGCGAAATTGGTTAAAACTGGTGACTGGGAGCGTAATCGAGCAGAGATTGAAACAGAAGCCAACAATTACCGTAGTTCTCGTTTTTATCTAACTCGGGAAAGTAATTTCTTAGAGCAGAAAGCTTTTT
>JAAZJU010000046.1 GCA_012800195.1 Clostridia bacterium | reverse complement strand
TAAATAAGAAGCATATAGTTAACCAGCTGGTTATCCTTTTAAAACTCATTTTATTCCTCACCCCATTAATTTTATCTAGTTTTCCATACCTTGACTAGTTTGGGGTAAAAGGAAAGAAAATATACATTATTTTAAGCAAATTATTCAAGCTAGTGTGTAAGTGTGACGGCTTTAGGGTGATTCCTTGGGTCAGTGTGTAAGTGTGTAAGCATTATAGCTCAAAGGTCTAGCTAATAGGTCAGCATGTAAGCTTAAATGCTGACATTCAGAATATCTTGCAAACTTATACACTTGCGCACTGTCATTGTAAAATAGCCTAGAAGACGACACACTGACCTATAAAATTAGTTCATAAGCCGTCCCACTATCATACAGAATAGCCCGTGAGCCATCAAACTAAATTAGGGAAACATTTTCGGCCAAGCTCTCACTAAATCTCTATTGGTTTTGATTTTGGTTAAGGCATCTATGAACATTTCCGTAACATCAGAAGTCCCTTGATTATCAAAGGCCTTACGGAATTTCCAAACCATATCCAATTCTTCCTTGGAAAGTAATAGCTCTTCTTTTCTCGTCCCAGACCTTTTAACATCAATAGCAGGGAATATCCTTTTATCAGCTAGTTTCCGATCTAGAAGCAATTCCATATTACCTGTGCCTTTAAATTCTTCAAAAATAACATCATCCATTCTACTGCCAGTTTCCACCAAGGCTGTAGCTATAATAGTCAGACTGCCGCCCTCTTCAATATTTCTAGCTGCTCCAAAAAACCGCTTGGGCTTATGTAAAGCACTAGGATCAACTCCACCAGACAGGGTTCGACCACTAGGTGGAATAACTAGATTATAGGCACGAGCTAAACGGGTGATGCTATCCATTAAGATTACAACATCTTTTTTATGTTCCACTAGCCTTTTGGCTCTTTCTAGAACCATTTCAGCAACCTTAACATGATTTTCCGGAGGTTCATCAAAAGTTGAACTAATAACCTCGCCCTTTACAGACCGCTGCATATCAGTAACTTCTTCTGGTCTTTCATCTATTAATAAGATTAATATTTCTACATCGGGATGGTTCTTGGCGATACTATTGGCTATCTCTTTTAAGAGAATTGTTTTACCTGCTTTAGGTGGGGCAACAATTAGGCCTCTTTGACCTTTACCGATGGGTGAGACTAAATCTATAATCCGAGTAGATATAATATGTTCAGTGGTTTCTAAATGAAGCTTTTCTAAAGGATAAATAGGAGTAAGTCCATCGAAATGAAGACGCTCGGGAGATTGCTCGGGGGGAAATTCATTAACTGCTTCCACCTTTAATAGTGCAAAGTATCTTTCATTATCCTTAGGCTTACGAACGACACCGCGTACCCTATCTCCTGTCCGTAAGTCAAACTTCCTAATTTGAGAAGGGGAGATATAGATATCATCCTGGCTAGGTAAATAATCAAAAGGTCTTAAAAATCCATAGCCATCGGGCATGATTTCCAATACTCCTTGGGCAGTTAATTGCCCATCGGTTTTGGTCTTCGCTTTTTGTATTTCAAAGATCAATTCTTTTTTTCTTAGCTTTGAGTAGCCAGTTAGTTCCATTTCTCTGGCTATTTTATATAATTCAGCCATTGTCTTGTTCTCAAGTTCTGCTGCATTAAAAGCTCCATTAAAAGACAAACTTTTCACTCCCTAAGAAATCGTAATTTCCAAATTCCTGTGCGCGTGAGCGCAAATAATATTAAAATTAAAGGGATTAACCTTGCATTTTTACATATTTGGGTTTCTTATTGTAATAGTGGTGGGCTTTGATAAAGCGTACAGTACCAGTCAAACCCCGCATAACTACAGTATGAGTAGTTGCTCGATCAGGGTAAAAACGTACACCTTCTAATAGATCCCCATCAGTTATACCTGTGGCTACAAAAATAACATCATCATTCTTAACCATATCATCTAGGGTTAAAGGTTTATTTATATCAGTAATCCCTAATTTACGAGCTCTCTCTAGATCATAATCATCTTCCGGAACTAATCTGCCTTGCATATCTCCGCCCATAGCCTTTAAGGCTGCAGCAGCTAAAACTCCCTCTGGAGCTCCCCCAATACCTATAACCATATCAACACCAGAATTAGGAATGGCAGTGGCCACAGCTGGAGAAACATCACCATCAGTAATCAGTTTAATTCTACAGCCTAATTTTCTAATGGTCTCGATCTGCTTGGCATGACGGGGCCTCTCTAAGATAACAACAGTTAGCTCTTCCACCCTTTTTCCTAATGCTTTAGCAGTATTGCGGATATTTTCCTCCAAGCTTAATTCAATATTAATGGCACCCTTGGCTCCAGGTCCCACAGCAATTTTATCCATATACATATCGGGTGCATGAAGTAATACGCCTTCTTCAGCAACTGCTAAGACGGCTATAGATCCATTCATCCCCTTAGCTACTAAATTTGTTCCTTCTAGGGGATCAACAGCTATATCAACTTTAGAGCCTTTGCCGGAACCAACCTTTTCACCAATGTATAACATAGGGGCTTCATCCATTTCCCCTTCACCGATAACAACAGTCCCATCTATATTGACAGTATCAAACATAGCTCGCATGGCTTTAACCGCTGCATCATCGGCGGCTATTTTATCACCCTTACCCATCCAACGGGCGGAGTTTAAGGCCGCTGCTTCAGTTACTCGAGCAAATTCTAGAGCTAATTCTCTCTCCATAAATAATACCTCCTCACAATTTCTTTTCTAATTCCTGCCAATCCTCTAAAAACTTCTCTACGGCCCGATCGGTCATATAGTGTTTAGACATTTGTTCAATTACTTTATAAGGTACCGTCGCTATATCTACCCCCAATTGGGCTACATCAGCAACATGTTTAGGATTTCTAATACTAGCAGCGATTATTTGACTGGTATATTTATATTTTTGAAAAACTTCCACGATCTGGGCTACCATTTCTAATCCGTTTTCTCCCATATCTTCAAGTCTACCTAAAAAAGGACTAACAAAGGTAGCACCAGCATTGGCAGCTAGGATAGCTTGATTTAAGCTAAAAATCACCGTGGCATTGGTCTTAATCCCTAAGGAGGTTAATTCTGTGATAGCTTTCAGGCCTTCTAGGGTCAGAGGTATTTTAATAACAATGTTAGGATGTATTTTTGCCAATTCCTTGGCTTCTCTAACCATTTCCTCTTTTGTTAAACCTATAACCTCAGCACTAATAGGACCATCTACAAGTCTACTTATTTCTTGGATTACTTCTTGAAAAACACGTCCTTCTTTGGCTATTAATGAGGGATTAGTTGTAACCCCCGAGATAACCCCTAACTCCACAGCTTTCTTTATTTCCTCTATATTGGCAGTATCTATAAATAACCTCATTGGCTCCCCTCCTGTTATGGGAAAGTTCATTACGGAAAAGTAAAATAGAGCTAGTAAGAAATTACTTACTAGCCATGGGAGTTAGATTAAGCCTTACCATTACTACCAAATATTCTTATTTTCTCTCTAACTACTTCAGTCATTCTCTCTCTGGCAGGTCCTAATATTTTCCGAGGATCTATTTCGTTGGGATACTTTGCTACTACTTCCCTAACTCCTTGGACAAAAGCTTCCCGAATGTTGGTATCTATATTAATTTTCCTTATTCCTAATTCTATGGCTTTTTTCAAATCCTCATCAGCCACTCCAGAGGAACCATGTAAAACAAGAGGTATCTTAGTTAGCTCTTTAATTTTTTGAAGTCTAGGAAAATCCAATTCGGGCTTTCCTTTATATTGTCCATGGGCTGTACCAATAGCAACAGCTAGGGATTTAACCCCAGTTTGCTCCACAAAAATTTTAGCCTCTTCAGGATCAGTGAACATAGCATCCTTCTCAAGAACAGTTACATCATCCTCGGTTCCACCTATTTTACCTAACTCAGCCTCTACTGATACTCCCAATACAGAAGCAATTTCCACAGCTTTTTTCGTGATAGCAATATTTTCCTCTAAAGGATACTTGGAACCATCAATCATAACAGAAGTAAATCCTTTTCCAATGCATTTAACCACTTGCTCAAAATCTGTACCATGGTCTAAATGTAAGGCTACAGGTACTGAAGCAGTATTGGCAGCTGTTTCTACAAGTGCAACTATATACTCTAGACCGGCATATTTAATAGCTCCTTGACTAGCTTGAATAATTACTGGCGATTTTTCAGCCTCCGCAGCGGCAACTATAGCTTGGACAATCTCCATATTATTGCAGTTAAAGGCACCAACGGCGTATCCACCTTCCTCAGCCTTTTGCAACAGGGTATCTACATCAACTAAAGGCATTCTCGTTACCTCCCTAATTATTTTAAATTGGGATAATCATTCCCAAAATGAAATCAAGCAAAGAAAAGCCTTTACTTTTGAAAGACTTTTGTTTTGGCCATAAATATTAAATATTTTATTAAATAAATAAGAAATATACATGATAAGGACCTACCAGTAGAAATATATTGGCAGAAAAGAGGTTCTTAGGACAAGTAATAACGAAGCGAATTGATATTTAGAAGTTGTCTTATTTATTATTATGCCATAAAGATGAAAATTTGCTATCTCTTTAACCGTTTTTTATGTTTTCTAGAGATATTTTTGTCATCTAGGTATTTATATAATCCTTCTACTAGGGCAACTTCATTTAATTTTTTAGCATTCTCCCAGTCTTTAAAACTTTCTGCAAAAACTATGCCTACTGCCCCACAATTATCACAGTGTAATTCCATCCGATCAGGATAGACCTCGACATCAAGATTAATATTGCCACAGCTACAGGAAATCTTACCATTGTTGGCAACATCATATAAATGCTCTAAGACTTTATACATTATCTCTGGATTATTAAAATAATCCCCATAACCCAATTCTTCGGCCATTTCCTGAACTGTCTTATTCATATCCTGGACACTTTCAGTAATTTTATCCTTGGGTCCTATAAAGCCTATCTCCACCCCTGTCTCTTGACAAATAAGGGCGAGAAGATGATTAGACCAAATTAAATTTGCAGGATAATTAAAAGTATGGGTAGCTTCACACATATAGCATTCAACCTGTAATAAATAGTTATTACTTTTACTATTAGACATAGAAAGGAGTAATGCACCACATTCACAATGAATTGTAGATTTTTGACCGTTTAACTTAAATCTCGATAGGGAGTAATATTCCATTTCTCCACATATTGGGCAACTTAAGGTTAAGGTTGTAGTAGTTGAAATAACCATAGATGTGGCACCTCCTTTTCTTGCTTCTTTTTCCCTATTTATATTTCCCTATTTATATTTCTCCGTTTAATAGAAGATTCCTGCAAAAATTAATCGCCATGTTTTTCAAGTAATAATATGACCTTTTCTCTTAATTCCTCCAAATCAAAGGGTTTATTGATCCATTGGTCCACATTAAGATCAGCTATTTTTGCATCATTAATTTCGGTAGCTGCTGTCATTAGTAGTACCTTAGGCTTGGTTTTAAGATTTAGAGTGGCCATTTTTTTTATGGTTGCACCCCCATCTAAAACAGGCATCTTCATATCGATTATTATTAGGTCGGGAGACCATTGTTGAATAATTGTAATTGCTTCCAAGCCATCGGAAGCTTCCTGTAAAGAAAAATCATTTAGAATAGCCTTTAATAGTTCCCTTACTCCTCGCTGATCATCAACTATAAGTATCTTTTTCCTATTCAAATTTTAAAACCTCCTAAGCTAGTATATACCTTATTTCCATAACAGCGAAGGAAATCCCTTTATTTGGCAGCTAATTTAACCCCCTCAATTTCTTCTTTCAGCCTGCGTATTTTTATTATTTGGCCCTCTTTGAAATATAGCTGGGGCAAGAGAGGACTGATATTAATTCTACGACCAGTTAACTCTACCACATCCCCTACATTAACCTCATTAAGTTGGGTAACATCCAAAATAGTTTGTTGCATCCCCACCTTGCCTATCACGGGAACCTGAGAGCCATTGATGGTTACATAGGTTCTGGTTAGGGGGTGATTAAAATATCTTAAGATCAATTTCCCTACAGCCCTTATTAAGTCACTAATACTATTGGAACGAACTATAGGTTCTATGGAATAACCGTGGAAAATTCCAATGGGAAGGATAGCAATCTTAGCATCTCTAGGTAAGAAATAAGATCGCTCATAGCCCACTGAATGCCCCTTAGGTAAATGAGTAATATAGGTTATTTTGGCTTTTAAAGTCCAGGGGTTTTGAAGCTCCTGGGCTAGTTTACCCCCGCCATGACCATAGAGGATGTTACCGGCTCGTACCATATCCAGATGCATTTCTGGATATTTTACTAAAGCCTCACTATTACAAATATGACATAGACCGATAGTCATTCCTCTTTGTTTTAAAAATTCTGTGGCTTTGGAAAATTGAGCAAATTGTTCTTTAACAAAGGAAGGATTAGCCCATTTAGCCGTAGCTAAATGAGTATAAACCCCTTCTATTTGTATTTGCGAATTATTGATTAAATTACAGACCTCTTCTAAATCTCCTAGCTTAAAGCCTGTGCGGCCTAAGCCTGTTTCAAGCTTGAGATGGACTTTTAGTTCTAAATTGTTTTCCTTGAGGTATTTTAAGGTGGTTAGGTCCCCTAAGGTAATGGTTAAGTCATGATCTTGGGCTACGGTGAGATCCTCTATTAGAGGGGGCCCGAATACTAAAATTGGCTTTTTAATCCCCTGCTGTCTTAATTGCAGGCCCTCATCAATTTCAGTTACCCCTAGGTAGTCAATACCTTGAAGCTCTAATTCTTTAGCTACCTCTACTAAACCATGGCCATAACCATCAGCCTTAACTACTCCTAAGATTTTAACTCCTGACCGTACTGTATTGCGTATTAACTTATAATTATGTTCAATGGCACTTAAATCAATCTCAATCCATTTATTCATAGCTAGTTCCACCCCAAACTAGTCCTATTTTTTCAATTTTTTCTTAAAATTAATTAGCTTCCGGACTCCTTTTTGGTAAACAGGTTCTGCAGTATTCCATAGCCAATAGAAAAAGGGAGAATAAACTAAATCATATTCACCTACAAATTCAACATAATCACCATTAAAACCCTTTTTGAAACGGTACAAACCATATAAGGGGTTGTCCTCGGTCAGGTCGCCAGGGACCCCTCTAAAATCATAGACCTTGGCACCATTTGCTTTGGCCCATTTAATCATAGTCCATTGAATTAAATAATTAGGCATCACATTCCGATGGGAATTACTAGAGGCTCCATAGATGTAAATAGCCTTTTGACCAAAAAGAAAGACTAGGGTACCAGCAATATACTTACCTTCATATTCGGCCATAAATAATTTTGCGTACCCCTTTTCTACTAGGTAGTCCCATAACTCTTCAAAATAGCTATAGGGGCGTACTAAGAAATTATCCCTTTCACAGGTTTCCAAGAGAATCCTATAGAATTCCTTTAAATCAGCTTTAGTACAATCCTCTTTAATCGTGACTCCTTTTCTCTCTGCTAAACGGATATTATACCTAGTTTTGGAGTGCATGTTTTTCAGCAAGGTTTCTTCATCGGGGGTAATATCTAGTAAAAATACGAATTTAGGTTGAATCCCATCAAAACCTTCCCCTTTTTCTGCTGAAATAAAACCTCTGGTTTTTAAAAGATTCCCAAAGTTTTCATTTGCCTTAGGGATGTCCGGATCAATTTTTAAAAAAATAGCCTGATGCTTAACCGCTAACTTTTTTACCTCATCTAAAATATAATCAAAAATTTCTGGTCTCTCTAAATCAAAAACTGGACCCCGTGGAGCATAAAAGATGCACTTTTTGATACCAGGTAACTCTCTTTTTAAAATGGAGATAGCCCCTATAGGTTCATTGTTTTCTTCGATAATCATTCTTAAGGGTTGCCAATTGGTTTTGCTTTTTATTTCGCCCCATTCATAGGATTGGAGAATATGTCCTTTGGGGACTGATTGTAGGAAATTATTGAAATATTCCCTTTCATTTTCGTTTATTAATCGGGCTTGCAAAGAATTCACCTCAT
>JAAZJU010000251.1 GCA_012800195.1 Clostridia bacterium | reverse complement strand
GAATCTGCTCGAGCAGGGGAACATGGAAGAGGATTTGCGGTAGTAGCTGAAGAAGTCAGAAAACTGGCAGAACAGAGTGCTCGTATTACTTTAGATATTGCTGAGGTAACAACCGAACTATCCAATAAGTCGAAAGAAGCACGAGAAAAATCGATTGAAGGGGAAGTTTCTATTACAGAGGGAAGAAGGTTGCTTAAGGACATTTCTACATATTTCGAAGAAATTAAAAACACTTATACCATTATTGATGAAGGGCTATCAAATGGCATGAAGGAAATTGCCTTAGCAGTAGACAATTTCACTATGATTCAAAATCAAATTGAAAATGTATCTGCCATCTCACAAGAAAATACCGCATCAACGGAGGAAATCATATCCACTATAGAAAGCGAACATTTATTGATTACTTCGATTAACTCTGCGGTTACTGATATAAATGAGTTAAGTAGAAAGCTTCGTGAAATGACAAAGAACTAGGGATACAAAGAGACCTTTCTCTTGTATCCCTTTTTTAATGTTATATATATCAAAATTCGGTGAGGTAGGGATGGCCGAAAAAACAAATCAGACTAACTTTATATAAGACTAACTAAGAAGGAGTTTTTATAAATAGAGAGAATATATCTTAATTTATGTAGAGCTTTCGAATATTTAATGGTTTAATCTTTTTGAGGTGCTAAATGGAAAATTATAAGGAAAGAATATTTAGATTTTTTTTAATCTTGACACCTTTTATTATCGGCTTTATTGGATACCTTCCTCTTTATAATTATGATTACTTTTGGTCTGCTTATAGTGCCATTCGACTATATGTACTAGAAACAGATCTAGAAGAAATAAATTTTTTCGTTGAGCTGGCTCGATGGCTTGCCCCTCTTGCTACTGCTGGGGCAGCAATAACTTTAATTAAGGAATTTCGGGATCCAATTATAGTCTGGTTTAAAGTCTTTAAAATATTTAATTCTTATGCTGTCCATGGGAATTCAATATATGCATTTCATTTGCGGAAAAAATTAGGCAAACGCTCCGTTAATGTAGAATACAGTTCAGCTTTAAAAGCTACTAATCAAGTTATCCTTTTCGATAAAGACCAGGAAGCTGTTGAGTTTTATAATAAATTTTTAAATGGAAAACTCAGGCAAAACCAAAAAGTATATATTCATCTTAATAACGTAGTACGTGAGAAACTGGAAAAAGATAATACTATAGGGGTTTTTAATCTCTATGAAAACTGTGCACGCATCTATTGGCAGAAGTACCCCCTCTTTGAACCAAAGACAGTGGCGATTATCGGGTTTACAGAGTTCGGGCAAAAGATACTAGAGCATGGTTTATTACAAAATACTTTTAGTATAGACAAAGGGGTTGAATATCATATCTTTGGAGACTCCAGGGAGTTTCGAGCTCTCCATTACCGATTGGATTCCTTTGCCAAGATAAATATGCCTAATCCAAAGGGAGATGCAATTTATTTTCATCCTAATTCCTGGTATGAAAATTTGGATATTTTAAAGAAGGCAGATCGTATTATACTTTGTGAAAAAAACGATGATAATCTTACCATTCTTAGCAAAATAACAACCTTATGCCCAATAGGTAAGGGTATAGTATCAGAAGAGTTGGCCAAGGAAATATATGTCCGCACAGATGCAGAACCGCTAATTTCTACATTATTTGGGTCAGGTGATGATAAATATAGCATTATCCCCTTTGGTTCAATTGATGAGATATGCACTCTTGAATATATTGTCAACGAAAATCTTCTTAATAGAGCTAAGCGTATTCACCAAGTCTATATCGAACAGCAGAAAGAGAAGGGGATTGATAATCTGGAGGGCTGGGAGTCCCTATCTGCATTTAAAAGATACTCTAATATATCCCAAGGGGATCATATTATCGTCAAGCTTAAGCTATTGGGATTTGATGTAAAGTGGAATGTTTTAGTAGAGGGTTTAGACGAAAACTTAATCAAGAGGATAAAGGCTAGAATAAAAAGTCTGGAGCCCAATGAAATTGCAGCTCTATCGGAAATAGAACATATTCGTTGGAATAAGTATCATTATCTATATAATTGGGAGTATAGTCCAGAGCGCTGTGATGCAGAAAGAAAACATGATTGTTTACAGCCATTTGCTGATTTGTCAGATTTCAATAAGAAAAAAGACTTCTCAGCTTATGAAAATCTTGCTGAGATTATAAAGAGTTAAAGTAAAAGAGAGTTATTACTCTGGAATAGATTTAATATTTGAAATAGAAAGGATGTAGAAAGGGATGCTTCATTTTATAGGTGATAGTGCTAAAAGGATTAAGTGGCACACCTACATTGATAACGGGGTGACAAAAGCCAAAGAGGTGTCAACAATTCTAGGTGTTATGGGTATAGCTCAAAAGATGGGGATGGAATTTAAGGACGAGAGTTTAGTTACCCTTGTAAGTTCTGATAGAGGTGAAATCTACGGAATTCCGGAGAATGAAAAAATTAATGAGTGGAGTATTGATCCAGAACAAGTAGAGGCAGGGGATTTCGTAGTACTCTACGACTTGGATATTGCACCGCGTCAAAAGCTTCCTATAACTAGAGGAACTACCATAGCTTGCCTTAAAGGGAGAAACCTACAATTACTTAAAAATATAACTTTAAGGGATTCTGAAAACTCTGAAGTAATCCCTGTGGTCTCGATGAATGATCTAAGGATAAATGGTGCAGCTATAAGCAAAGCCATCTCTTGGGAAAGGACAGCCATTGATTTCTTAAGAGATTTGCATTACGGCACCAGCAAGGAAATTCTTGACAGGTATCCATTTTTCATCGTTCTTTTAGAAAGAGATGGGATGATTATTCGACAACAAGGCACTTTAACATTGTATTTCACCCCTCCCAAAGCTGAGGAAGATTCCGGCTCTTTAGAGAATGAAGAGCTTCGCAATAATGTGTGTACGGAAATTATCCAGCAAATTGTATCCAAGGAATATGATTTTACTGAAGTCTTGCCTAATCTAGAAGTGCAGGAACTACCCCTTTTAGACGAGTTAGAAAATCCTGAGTCCTGGAGCATATTAAACGAGAAATATGGCCGGGATAGACTTGAGTTGATTGAAACTGCTAAAAGAATTGTTGTTAATGGGGAAAAAGAGATTTTAAATTCTGTACCCTCTTGCCAATATGGTGCATTAAAAACTGTTGACCGTATGGAAATCGAAAACTATCGAGGTATTGTTAACTTAATGAGGAAATACGCTCAAGATAAAGATAGTCGCCCCTTAAGCCTGGCTGTCTTTGGTTTTCCTGGTTCAGGGAAATCCTTTGGGATTAAACAGATTGCCAATACTTTGGGAGGTTTTGAGATTTTTGTCTATAACCTTTCCCAATTTACAAATCTAAGAGAGCTAGAGGTAGCTTTCCAGGAAATTAGGGATGCCTCAATAAAAGGTGAAAGATTACCTTTAGTATTTTTTGATGAATTTGATTCCGCCTTTAATGGTGAACCTCTAGGTTGGTTAAAAAGCTTTTTAGCCCCTATGCAGGACGGAGTATTTATGGAAGATGGCCGGGAAAGACAGCTTGGTCGTGCGGTTTTTGTCTTTGCAGGGGGGACAAGCACTTCCTTCCAGAATTTCATTAAACAAGATCAGGATCTATTCAGAAAAGCTAAGGGACCAGATTTTATTAGTCGTTTAAAAGGATATCTAAATATTCAAGGACCAAATCCAATTTCCAAAGAGGATAAAGTCTATATCATACGCCGGGCTATGTTACTTCGTTCCCTGATAACTAGGAATGCTCAACAGCTTCTTGACAGTGACAAGCGGGTAAATATTGATGAAAATATTCTCTATGCCTTACTAACCACAGAGACCTATCGCCATGGATCTCGTTCACTAGAATTCTTTATCTCCATGAGCCCCCTATTAGGTGAGAAAAAGTGGAACGCTAGCTTATTACCGCCACGGGCTCAAATGGATATTCATGTTGACGCTGAAGAATTCATGAGTAAAACAACCGTCCTTGCCATGTGTAAAGAATTGGCGAAAATATCTCATGAGATGTATTTGGAAGCAGAATTAGCTAAGACCCCTAATAAAGATTTACAGGCTGTTACTCATTGGGAAGACCTAAGTGAAACATATAAAAAGAGTAATATAGCTCAAATCCAATTTCATGTGGAGAGATTTAAAGATTTTAATGTTGGCATTCGGCAAAAGTCTTATGACAATAATCAGTTTGCGTTTATGGATGAGGATTTGCTTAAACTGGCTATAGCAGAACATGAGCGCTGGTGCAAAGAGCGAATTGCTGATGGTTGGGTTTATGGAGAAAAAAGGGATAATGAGAAGAAGAGACACCCTAGCCTTATACCTTGGGAGGAGCTTAGCCAAGAAGAAAAACAGAAGGATGTGGATGTAATCCAGAGAATTCCTACTCTATTTGACCGTATAGGTTTAGAGCTTTATTATAAAGAATAAATAAACAAGGTTTCCAGACTTTCGGTGATAACATCCGATTGCTGGAAACCTTTTATTTTAATCCTTTAATCTATCTTTACTTTTTGCCACTTCATGTCAAAGTAATAATACCATTCGCCATGGTCAGATTCTGACATAATGGATTCTTTAATTTTGAGGGATTTGCGTAAACAGTCTTGCGCCATAAGTTTGTTGCCAATAGATTCGCTTTCAAGAGCAAGTTTGTCATAAAGCTGGCCTAAAATTATCAGGGTCTCTTGTTTGTGCCACTTTTTGATTTCATTTTCAAGAAGTTCAAATGCTTCCTCATAACACTGTAGAGCTTCATTATCTTTCCCATTGTTCTTGTGTTCGGAGGCCTCATCCAATTGAGCTTCAAACAGGATACCTATTATTCCTAGGTTATCTCCGCTATCGTTAGAGATCCTTTCCTCTAATTCTTTAATGCTACTTGCTTTATTCTGAAATTCTATCATCTCATCATGCTTGCCACAGGCTTTGCAGAACTCAGCAAGTTTTTCATAATAAGAAATTAATTCAGGGAATAGACCATTATTCCAAATTTGCTTTGCTTTGCCTTCATAAGCCTCAATTGCTTTGCGATAGTACTCTAAAGCTTGGTCATCTTTGCCCCATAATTTATACAGATCACCAATTTTGTCATAAATTAATTCATATCCGCTAATATCTTCGCCCCAAGCATCATATATTTCAAGGGTTTTATGGTAAAATGCTAAAGCTTTATCATACATTTTGCATAATTCGAAAGCACTGCCGATTAGGTAGGGAAGTACTTTCAAGTTATGTGTGCTATCTGAATTGCCGTACTTTTTCGCCATATATTCAGCATTTTGTATGGCCTGTTCCATTATAGGTATTAACACAGCTATTTCGTCGGAAGATTGGAAATAGAGGCTAAAGTCAATACGGATTATGTCTAATACCCAACGGATTGCATCTTGTTCAGCATAATCTTTAAGCAGGTTAATAAGCCATTGACCATTATCCTTCAGGGAAATATCATATAGCCCTCGAGCAGGTAAATGCTTGTCGGTGTAGCTCTCTATTCGTTTGAGAAACTGCAATTTTTTGTCGCACTTCCAGGCAAACCAAGCATATTCGTCTCTATGAACTGGGTCTGTTTCTGGAAGTAATTCTAATAAAGCGAAAATTTCTTCATTGAGCTGCTTTAGCTCTTGTTCCCTAAGGCTTTTTACTATGCCTGAGCGAAAGTTTTCATATGTAAAATCATAACGCCCATCATTTCGCTCCCAGAAATATGGCCTCATATATTTCTTTAGGCGATAAAAATCCACCATATTAAATTCCGCATTATATTCCTCATTGCGTTTTTTAAATATATATTTAAAATCTGCTTCTCTCAATCCATGACGAGTCACTGCAATAAGCCGCAACACTTCATCGCATAGCTCTTTATTTATACGGCTAGCTGCTTCCTCCATGATCATAGCGCCTACACCATCAATATCACTAGGTGTATCCTCAATCAAACGAAGCATATATTCTGTTTGACCTTCTATACCATCCCCAAGGCGGACTATTTCCCTAAAATCATCACTATCCAACATAATCATGCGATGATACATCATGGATAGGTAAAGGGGATTATTCGAGTTTGGCATAGAAAGTAATTTATTTTTTACTTCTAACGGCAATTCTTTTTGGTAATGTAATGCTGACTCAAGCTTATCAAGAACTAATTTTCTTTCATCCTTATTTAGTTCGCCTAGTGTATAGACATTGTATTTGATTTTTTCATTTAATTTTGTTGAAGTTTCAAAATCATCTACACTAGACAAAACAAATACTATATTATCAGGTAGTCCCATCAGTAACCGTTTAAATAAATCCTGAAAATCCTGGTAATTGGAAAGCTTATCAACTCCATCAATGAATATAACTATTGGATTAGTAAGCTTTTGGTTACAGTCATGCAGTAATTTACCAATAACCTTTATCCAGTCTACAGAAAGATCACTTGGTTTATGCACAGGTTTTTCTTCTTCTATATGGGGCAAGTTTAATAAACCTTCAAGATAAAATACAATTTGTCTCCATACATCGAAGTGATTTAAAGTATTTTTGTTTCTTCCGCAAGCAATTGGTAGAACATGAGCTTTCCCCTCGTGTGCATTTGCTGCTAATTTTGCCATTATTGTGCTTTTTCCAAAGCCGTATTTTCCTTTTATCAGAATAAGATTTGTGGCACCAGAGAAAATTTCCTCTGTAATTTCATCGCATAGTTTCTTTCGAGCTGAGAAACGATTGAGCATTTCTTTGAAAAAGAAGTATTCAGACTCTTTAATTTCTTTTTTCTGCCAAGGAAGGGGTTTCTTCTCCCCCAGTTCCCTCTTTATTAGCTCCTTTAGATCGGAGATTATTAGTTCTTTAAGTTCATCTAGATCAGTAACACAGTTCTTTTTTTCATCCCAGTTGGCAGTATAGTACTTAATATTGCCCCCACTATTAATAATTTTAGACTTAAGAGCATCTAACCTATTATTGGCTTCTTCCCCTTCACTGCCGTATATGTTCCTTTGTTCCTGGCTTAATTTTTCAACTGGAAGAGGTTTGCGAAAATAAAATAAGCAATGGTCAATTAACCCTTTTTCTGCTAATGCACCATATTCAATTTCCAATGCGGTAACACTTTTTTCAAATTCAGCCAGGTAAGAAAACTCTGGCTGTTTTTGTTTTACTGCATTATCAATTAGTTTCTTATCTGGAATCCAACCGTAACGTTCACCTAAAAAAGCAATTAAGTATGGTTTGGAATAATCAATTTCATCTAAGCAAACCGTAAGAATTTTATGGGCGCTCTCATCCTCTTTCAATGTTTGAGTATTAATGCCCCAGCGCAAATCAACAAAGGATAATTCTTCGCCATAATCACGAATAAATTCAGCTACTTCAGGAAATACATCGGAGTTAAGCATATCTCTCTCTGCATGCATATCCTTAAAAGTACTTGAAACAAAGATTTTCAAAAGTTTTCCCCCTTATCATATTTTTATATGTTTTTTTAAAAGGCACTTCTATACTTACCTTTCTTTTTTCTGTTTTCTTTTACAAAATCCTTTAGTTAAAGTAATTTTTAATTCACTAACAAAAGATAAGAGACAGTTTTCATTTATTGAAAATAAAAACTAATTAGTAAGCGACAAGTGTAAATTTATAGGTAAGAGTGTTGTGCAGTATGATTTCAAGTGGACTTTGCGGTTAAAGGAAAAAAATAAAAAAATTAGTTGAATTGAGAAATAAGTGGTAGAATTAAAATTGGTATCAAATGCTTCTTGCTAATTTTGTCGGATTTAGCTAGAATTGATGCTGTGTTTCTTGCTTACAAAAGTTCTTTTTACTT
>JAAZJU010000250.1 GCA_012800195.1 Clostridia bacterium | reverse complement strand
TCTTAAATACTTTATATACACAAAAAAAAGATGGCAACAAATGCCACCCTTTAAATCCTATATTCTAACTAACTCTATTGGCTATCCTTAATTTATCCGCCACCATGGCAATAAATTCGCTATTGGTTGGTTTACCTCTGTCTAGGTTAATAGTATAGCCAAAAAATTTATTCATCATATCAACATTACCCCGATCCCAAGCTAGTTCAATAGCATGTCTAATAGCTCTCTCAACTCTACTTGGTGTAGTAGTATATTTCTCAGCAATCATGGGATATAATTCTTTGGTAACGGCGCCTAAAAGATTGACCTCAGCAATAACATAAAGAATAGCATCCCTCAAATATTGATAACCTTTAATATGGGCTGGTACACCCATTTGATGAATGATATTGGTTACTTCTACATTGAGATTAGTAGGTTTAACATTTTGTTGTTGAGTTGTACTTGCCTTTGTATTTATTACTGGTTTTTGTGTGTAACCTGTACCTAATTCCTTAATCCTACTAGCTAAGACATCTATATCAAAGGGTTTTAATAAATAATAATCTGCTCCTAATTGAACTGCTTTTTTAGTCATAGATTCTTGGCCAAAGGCAGTTAACATAACAACTTTGGGGCGGTACTCAACTTCCCCCAATCTTTCTAGTACACCAATACCATCAAGATGGGGCATAATAATATCTAACACTACCACATCTGGTCGTTTTTCAGCAATATCTTCCAACGCTTCTAAACCATTATGGACTACACCCACCAATTCGATATCAGACTGTTGAGTAAAATACTCTGTTAAAATACTACAAAATTCCTTATTATCATCTGCTATTAACAATTTTGTCTTAGTAATCATTAAACAAGCCTCCCCCATTATATAAAAATATTTTTAAATATATTTTATCTTTTAATATTTCGTAATTAACTTAATGTTTCGACATCAGTAAATTGAACTCCTGCCATAATTTGCCTTGTTCATGTCAAAATTTTCTTTTTTTATTCGTATTTATATTCTAAAAAGCCACAAATTAGAACATAAAATTTAAAAAATATGTCTGTTTCTGTTTTCATTCTTAATCTAAAAAATCTTGAGATTTAAGCCCCAAGATTTTTTAGATTCTTATCAATAATTTGAGCTTCATAAAGCATATCTTCAATAAAAATCCCATATCCTCTGGTGGGATCATTTATAAAAACATGGGTGACAGCTCCAATTATCCTTCCGTTTTGAATTATGGGTGAACCACTCATGCCCTGAATAATACCTCCAGTGGTCTCTAATAGTTTAGGATCAACAATCTTAATTATCATACTTTTTCCATCACTACGTCCAGGAAAAACTTTTTCTATAATAATGTCAAATTTTTCTACTTTTTGGCCTTCAATTACAGTTAGTATTTCCGCTTGTCCTTTTTCTACTTGATTAGAGAATCCAACGGGCATTGGTTTTGCATGAACATTTTGAAAAACATCTATAACACCAAGGGTTCCGAAAATTCCTGCTTCACTATTTATATCAATTGTACCTAGACCTTTGTTATCAATAAAAATACCTATTTTTTCTCCAGGATATCCTCTTTTGCCTCTATTTATCCCTTCAATTGAGGATCTAACTAATTGGCCCTTTTTAATATCAATTTCAGTATTAGTTTTGTTATCTGAAATAATATGACCTAATGCACCATATTTCTTAGTAGCTGGATCAATAAAAGTTAATGTACCTATACCACCAGCATTATCTCTAACATATAAGCCTATTCTATATTTATTAGTTTCTGAACAAAAAAATGGTTTCATTTCCTTTTGATAATATTTATTATTTCTTTTTATCGTAAATATTAAGTTTTTACCCTGGCTACCTATTTTATTAATAGTTTCAGCTACTTGTTCATCTGTTAATACTTTGACATTGTTAATTTTTACAATGGTGTCTCCAATTTCTATCCCAGCATCTTGAGCAGGATTATAAACATTACCTTTATTATCTATAATCGGAGAATAACCTACAACTAACACTCCTTCTGTTCTTAAGATAACACCTACTGCATGTCCTCCTGGTATTAATTGTATATCTGGAAAAACATCAACATTGATGGTTTTAATAGGGATTAAGCCAAACAACTTTAATTTTAAATCAAATTCACCAGGGTCTAATAAAGCTGGAACAGTAACATTTTTTTCATTTACATCAAATGTAAATATATTATTGTTTTTTTCATGATGGATACTAAATTTTTCAAGTAATAATCCTGGAAATTCTAAGCCAATATTTAATTCATCCCCAACAGCTACTTTTTGATGAGAAGGTAAGTTTACAAGACTTTGCATTGGAGGTGAATAAGCGAGAAATAATAAAAAAGAAGCTACGATTAGAATAGTATATTTTTTGAAGCCTTGTTGCACTAGAATTCACTCCCTTTAGTCTCCCTGTGCTTTTCTGGCTTCATAAAAAATATTATTGAATTTGTTCTTATAATTAAGTTAACCTTTTGCAGAACCTTTTATGTTAGATAAACAATTACACAAGATACAAAGACAGGAAAAAGCAGTCTTATGCTGCTTTTTTAAATAGATTTATTCCATTTTTTTCTTAATTCATTAGCATGGTCAATTGTTATTGGATCATTATCTCCTAGCATTCGTGCTAATTCCAAAACTCTTTCCTTTTCACTAAGAGTTTTAACATCTGTATAAGTTGTATTTTCTTCAATATTTTTTCTAATTAAAATATGATTATGAGCTACACTGGCAATTATTGGGGAATGAGTAACACAAATTACCTGAGTGCTCTTAGAAACTTGAAATAACTTTTCCGCCACCTGAGTAACAATATTACCTCCTATGCCAGTATCGATTTCGTCAAAAATTAAAGTTTTAAGCGAGTCAAAATCAGTTAAAATAACTTTAAACGCCAACATTATTCTGGACATTTCTCCTCCTGAAGCAATTTTAGCCAAGGGCTTTAAAGGTTGTCCAGGATTTGGGGAAATTAAAAATTCTATTTTGTCTATTCCTTTTATACTACCTTCAATTGGACTGAATTCTACTTTAAATGTTGTATGAATCATTGCTAAGTCCTGTAATTGTTGTATTATTTTTTTTGTAAACACCTGGGATAATTCTTGTCTTTTTAGAGACATTTCCTTAGCAACTTTATTATATTCCTCTTCCAGTTCTTTTACTTTATTTTGTGTTTCCGTTAATAAAACTTCTGACTTTTCCAAATCATTAATTTCATTAATTATTGTCTCTTTAATATTAAGAATTTCATTAATCGTATTACACCCATATTTTCTCTTTATCTTATTTAAAAGAAATTCTCTTTCTTGCAAAGTCGCCTGCAAAGAATGATCAAATTCTAAATTACTATGATAGTTATTTAAACTTCTAGCGCAATCTTCGATTTGGTACATAATATTTTCTAAATCATTATTAATATTGGCTAATAAGTCATCAAATTGATGAATTTCTGATAATTTATGGATTACTTCGCTTAAGTTATCATAGATTGATTTATTACCATAGAGTAATTCATAAGCATCGCTTGTATTCTGAGCTATTCTTTCCACATTATTTAAGATGGCTAGTTCTTTCTTAAGTTCTTCATCTTCATTGGGCATGGGATTAATTTCTTCAATTTCTGAAAGTTGAAATTTTAAAAAATCTAAACGTAGAGCCTTTTCTTTAATTAAAGCTTGAAACGAATTTAATTTGTTTTTTTCAGTAGACCAATTCTGATAGACTTCCTTAACTTTCTCTAATTGGTCTTGATATTCTTTGTCACCCAGACTATCTAAAATTTCAATATGTTTATCTGCCTGAGATAAAGCCTGATAATCATGTTGTCCATAAATATTTATTAAGAGACTACCCAGTTCCTTAAAGATAGCCAAGGTCACAGCTCTATTGTTTATTCTACAGACATTTTTGCCATTTTTAGAGATTTCTCTAGTGAGAATAACAGTCTTTTCATTTTCATCCATACCTAGGCTTTGTAAATATTCCATAATAATTGAATCTTGTTCTTCGAGAATGAAAACCCCTTCGACTAGAGCCTTGTTCTCTGGGTTTCTAATAAACTCACTCTGACCTCTAGCTCCTAGGAGTAATGAAACTGCATCAATAATAATAGACTTTCCTGCTCCTGTTTCTCCAGTTAAAACATTTAATTTTTCATGAAAGTCAATAACTAAGTTATCTATTAGGGCAAAATTTTGGATTGTCAGTTGGTAGAGCATATAGCAAAATCCTCCTATGCCTCTATATAAGTAGTTATTCTTTTTAAAACTTTCGGGACATCTTCTCGGGTTTTAATAACCAATAGAAGAGTATCATCACCAGCAATCGTACCAATAACTTCAGCCCATTGAGCATTATCAATAACAGAGGCAACAGCCTGGGCATTACCAGGAGGGGTTTTAATAACAATCAGATTTTCACTAGCCTGCCAATTAAGTACAAACTCCTGGAGCATAAATTTAAGCCTAGATTCCGAAACATTGCTTTGTTCTAGGGGTAAAGCATATCTATATATATCATTATCTACTAAAACCTTAATTAGGCCTAGTTCTTTAATATCTCTGGATACAGTAGCCTGAGTTACATTTACTCCTTCTTGGCGTAAAATTTCTGCTAATTCATCTTGGGTACTAATTACCCTTTGTTGAATTAATTCTAAAATTTTTTTCTGACGTCTATATTTCATCTTAGCCCTCC
>JAAZJU010000045.1 GCA_012800195.1 Clostridia bacterium | reverse complement strand
GCCATCAAGGCCCCACTAAAGCCAGCTACCTTATAGCCTATAAAAGTAGCTGAGTTTATAGCAACTGGCCCAGGAGTGCTTTCAGCAACAGCAATTATATCCACAAACTGCTGGGCTGTAAGCCAGTTATGGCTTTCTATTTCCTTTTGGATCAGGGGCAACATAGCATACCCCCCTCCAAAACCAAAAAGTCCTATTTTAAAAAAGGAGGTTACTAACTCTAAATATGCTGTCATTATTGTCCCTCCTCTTTTTCCATGGACTCTTTATTATTTTTTCTCTTATAAAGGATTATCCCGATAATCCCTCCGCTGATTATAAACCAAATGGGGTTAATATCTAAGATTAGGGCTAAGACTAACACAATGATAGCTATGCTTAATTTGGGTAAATCATTAAGAGAGGCTTTGCCTAATCTGTAAACTGCCACAGATATTAAAGCTACTACCATAGCTCGGATACCGGTAAATAATTTTGTCATTATTTCTGTATCAGAATACATTATGATTACATTAGCCAAAAGTAAAATTATAATAAAAGATGGTAGTACTACCCCTAAAGTGGCCGCTAAAGCACCCCGTATACCCATTAATCTATAACCGATTAGAGTAGCAGAGTTAACGGCTATTACCCCTGGAGCTGATTGGGCTAACACCAATACATCTATAATTTCCTCCTCAGGGACCCACTTTTTCTTGTTACAAACTTCATGTTGAATGATTGGAATCATAGCTTGCCCACCACCAAAAGTAAAGGCTCCAATCTTAAAAAAGGTGGCAAACAAATCCCACAATATATGCACTTTCTACACAGCTCCTAAGAAATTCTACAAGTACTATTATTATAGTACTTTCTTCAGAGCCTTTCTACCTATATCCTTCCTATACTGCATCCCTGAAAAATGAATTTTTTCTATACTTTTATAGGCCAGCTCTAGTGCCCCTTGAAAATCTTGACCTAGAGCAGTGACTCCGAGAACCCTTCCTCCGCTAGTAACAATTTGTCCATCTTTTATTGTTGTTCCTCCATGGAAAACCTGCACCTCAGGGGGTATCTGATCAAGACCTGTAATTATTTGGCCTTTCTCATATTCTCCAGGATAACCTTTTGCTGCTAAAACCACACAAACAGCAGGTTCTGGAGACCATTCTACATTCAAGTTATGTAAATTTTCATCAATTACAGCTTCCATTATCTCTACCAAATCGGTCTTTAAGCGAGGTAATACAACCTGAGTCTCTGGATCCCCAAAACGGGCATTAAATTCCAATACCTTGACACCTTTAGCAGTAAGCATTAGACCCGCATATAAAACTCCTTTATACCTTCTACCTTCTTGGGCCATAGCCTTTACTGTTTTCTCCAAAACCTCGGTAAGGACGAATTCATGAATTTCTTCGGTATAAATAGGGGTAGGAGAATAGGCACCCATACCTCCTGTATTGGGCCCTTGATCATTATCAAAAATTCTTTTATGGTCTTGAGCCGAAACCATGGGTATTATAGCCTTACCATCGGTAAAGGCTAACATGCTTACCTCTTGACCCTCTAAATACTCCTCAATCACTACTTTATTACCAGCTGAACCGAAACATTTATCCAACATGATTTCGTTAATAGCCTGAATAGCCTCTTCTTCCTCAAAACAAACCATAACTCCTTTTCCTGCAGCTAAACCATCAGCCTTAACCACACAGGGCATTCCTATTTCTTTAAGATAAGCTTTGGCTTCATTTTCCTCTGTAAACACCATGTACTGAGCAGTGGGGATTTGGTACTTTTTCATCAAATTCTTGGAAAAGGCTTTACTTCCTTCTATTTCTGCCGCCAATTTAGAGGGGCCAAAAATCCTTAAGCCTTTGTCTTGGAATTTGTCCACAATACCCATAGTTAGAGGTGCTTCTGGACCAACAATAGTTAAATCTATATCATTCTTTAAGGCAAAGTCTAACAGTCCGTCAATATCCTCACTGGCAATATCAAGGCATTGGGCTACTTGACTAATCCCCGCATTACCAGGGGCACAAAAAATTTCTTTAACCTTAGGACTTTCTTTAATTTTAACTGCTAAGGCATGCTCTCTTCCTCCGCCGCCAACAATCAGTATACGCAAGCTTCAAGCACCTCCAGATTAGTTGTTAATTGCTAGTTACTAGTTACTGGTCGCTGTATTTTTAGTGTTTAAAATGGCGAACCCCTGTAAAGACCATAGTTATCCCGTGTTCATTACAAGCCTCAATAACCTCCTGGTCTCGGATTGAGCCTCCTGGTTGAATAATAGCCTTTATTCCCAGCCTGGCCGCCAAGTCCACAGTATCCCTAAAAGGGAAAAAAGCATCGGAAGCCAGAACTGCCCCAGATAATTTTCCTTGGGCTTGTTCCAAAGCAATTTTGGCTGCTCCTACTCTGTTCATTTGCCCGGCTCCCACCCCAATACTTTGTTTATCTCGAGTCACAACAATAGCATTGGATTTTACATGCTTAACAATTTTCCAGGCAAAAAGCAATTCCTCAATTTCCTGTTCAGTAGGTTGTTTTTCAGTTACAACCTTTAGCTCTTCCTTGTTAATCTGAGCCCTATCCATTTCTTGAACTAAGAATCCACCGCTAATCTTCTCTATCCACATTTCTTGATTGTCCTTAGGATTACCCACTTCCAGAAGTCTTAGGTTATTCTTTTGGCGTAAAACCTCCCTAGCTTCTGGACTAAACTTTGGTGCAACTACAGCCTCCATAAAGGTCTTAGCTATTTCTTCCGCAGTTTTTTTATCCACTTCTTGATTTAAACCAATAATACCTCCAAAAGCGGAAACACTATCCGCCGCAAATGCCCTTTGATAAGCCTCTAGTAATGTTTCCCCTAAAGCTGTTCCACAGGGATTAGTATGTTTAATAATAGTTGCACAAGGTTGGTCCCTAAATTCTCTTACAATATTCCAGGCCGCTTCTAAATCCACAAGATTATTGTAAGAAAGCTCTTTGCCTTGTAATTGTTTGGCCTTGGCAATGGTACCTTCATTGTTTTCTGAGAAACTATAAAAAGCTGCTCTTTGGTGAGGATTTTCTCCATAACGCAAATCCTGAACCTTTTGACCAGCTAAAATAAATTTCTGGGGAAAAGATTCTTCACTAGCTAAGCTAGCTAAATATTGACTGATGGCAGCATCATATTGAGCTGTGTGACTGAAGGCCTCTAAAGCCAGTTCTTTTCTGGTAGAAAGGCTTACTTCTCCCTTTTCTTTAATTTCCTCTATAATTTTATTATAATTATTGGGGTTTACTACAATAGCCACTCTGTGGAAGTTTTTTGCGGCAGCTCGTACCATAGTTGGGCCACCAATATCAATATTTTCAATAGCTTCTTCCAGGGAAACACCTTCTTTAGCAATGGTTTGTTGGAAAGGATATAAATTAACCACCACCATGTCTATAGGGGTAATCCCTTGTTCTTTTAATACTTGAAAGTGTTCTGGAGTATCCTTGGCCAATATTCCCCCATGAACCACGGGATGGAGGGTTTTAACCCGACCTTCCAGGATTTCAGGGAAACCAGTAACCTGGGAAATTCCAATAACCTTTACTCCTGCTTCTTCGAGAGTCTTAGATGTACCACCAGTGGAAACAATCTCCCAGCCTAAGCCAACTAAACTTTGAGCAAATTCCACAATTCCAGTTTTATCAGAAACACTAATAATGGCCCTTTTCACAAATATTCACCATCCTTTTT
>JAAZJU010000044.1 GCA_012800195.1 Clostridia bacterium | reverse complement strand
TTTCATCTTCACCAATTCTATAGACTACTGCATCGCAATTAGGGCAGGTAATTTCTATTAAATCCTCATCATCCAGTAAATCTGTTTCAAAACATACTATTTCTTCACACTCAGGACATTCTATCTCGATATGATCTAAGTCAAAATCATCACATTCACACTCAACATCTTCTTCATAGAATTCATCTTCTAAATCGGCTAAGTCTTCATCTATATTATCAACATATTCTTCTAATTCTCTTTGTTCAGCTTGTAAATCTTCAATAGCATCTGCCATATCTGCTAAAACATCAAGGATGCTAACTAGAATTCTTCCCTCTTTGGAATTATCATCTATTTCTAAACCTTCAGCTAGCCCCTGGAGATAAGCTATGTCTGTCTTTAGTTCTCTCATAATTAAAACCTCCTATGTATAAAATTAATATTATCTTACCACAAAACATCCTTATTTAAACCTATGCCCTCTCAATATAATCTCCACTTCTAGTATCAATTTTTAAGCGATCTCCCACATTAACAAAAAAGGGCACTTGTACAATAAGTCCAGTTTCTAATGTGGCAGGTTTTGATCCTCCGGAGGCAGTATCACCTTTAATACCAGGCTCAGTTTCTATCACTTCTAACTCAACAGTATTGGGAAGGTCTATACCTAAGAACTTACCTTGATATAAAGCAACCTGAACATCCATGTTTTCTATCAAATATTTCTCATTACCATCTAATTGATCAAGGCTCAAGGATATCTGTTCATAATTTTCATTATCCATAAATACATAGCCTTCACCATCATTATATAGATACTGCATAGGTCTTCTATCTAAGATAGCTCTGGGTACCTTTTCACCGGCTCTAAAGGTCAGCTCAGTAACAGAACCATTTTTTAGATTTTTAATTTTAGCCCTAACAAAAGCAGCACCTTTCCCGGGTTTAACATGTTGGAAATCAAGAATTTGACAAGGATCCCCATCCATTTCAATTGTTAAGCCTGTTCTAAATTCGCTTGTTGATATCATTTTACTTTTACCTCCTACATTTAAAGAATAATTAGTTCTTTTGCTGAATTAGTTAAGTTGTCATAACCATCTTCTAAAACAACTACTAGGTCCTCTATTCTAACTCCACCCCAATCTGGTATATAAATTCCAGGCTCGATGGTTACTACCATATTTTTTAAAAGTTTTGTTTTGTCTTTGGGTGAAAGACTAGGATTTTCGTGGACATTTAGTCCTAATCCATGACCTAAACCATGCCCAAAATAATTCCCATAGCCTTTACTTTCGATATAATCTCTGCTAACTTTATCAATTTCCTTAGCTCCTAAGCCAGCCTTAACACTGGCTAGTCCTAAAGTTTGGGCTTGCAAAACAATATTATATATTTCTTTTTGCTTTTCAGTGGGATTCCCTACAACTATAGTTCTAGTCATATCCGAACAATAGCCCTTATAAACACAACCAAAGTCTAGAGTTACAAAATCACCTTTTTCAATAATTTTATCGGAAGCAACACCATGGGGTAAACTAGATCTTTTTCCTGAAGCAACGATAGTGGCAAAGGACGGACCAGTGGCTCCCTGAGAAGCCATATAATATTCTAAATCTCTAGCCACCTCTCTTTCAGTGATACCAGGTTTAATTATATTAAGAATATATTTAAATCCATTATCCGCAATTCGAGCCGCTTCCTTGATATGATTGATTTCTTCAGGATCCTTAACCATCCGTAGTTCTTCAATAACTCCCTTTTGAGGTAAAAGCCTAAAACCATCTAGAACTTTAGATAATTCTAAAAACTGATTATATGTAACAAACTCACTTTCAAAACCTATTTGCTTTACGGGTAATCTTTTAAGTACCTCATTAATTGTTGTTAAGTAAGGATATTCATATTTTATGATCTCAAAATTAGGAGCTTCTTTAGCCCCTTGATCTATATATCTGAAATCAGTAAATAAGATATTCTGCTTTTTTGTTATTAAAAGAACCCCCGCAGTTCCTGTAAAACCGCTAATATATCTTCTATTATTCGGTTCCATTATTAAGAAACCATCAAGACCTATTTTCTCCATACGCATTCTTAGGTCTTCGACTCTTTTTTCAATCATTTGTTTACTCCTTCAGAATTCCCGAGACTTTTCCCAAAACTTGCATATTTTTACCCACAAAAATTTTATCATATACTAGTGATTTTGACTAGATATTAGAGCTCCCACTGATACTTATATTATTCACTCTGACTGTAGGAGATCCTTTACCCACAAAAAAGGTCAAATCATCAGCAATTGCGTCTATATTTAAAAGAATATCCCTTAGATTTCCAGCAATAGCAATGCCCCGCACTGGTTTAGTCAAAGTGCCTTTTTCAATCCAAATACCAGAAGCACCTAAGGAAAAATCACCGGAAATGGGGTTTGCAGTGTGTAAACCCATAACATCAGTGACATAAAGACCTTGTTCAATATCTTTGATTATTTCTTTTGGAGATAAATCGCCGGGGGCAAGATAAAAGTTAGTGGTACCTACCCCTGGGGTACTGCGATATGTTCCCCTAGTACCATTCCCAGTTGATTGGGTATTAGCCTTTGCCGCTGTATAAGTATTATGTAGGAATTGTTTTAAAACACCCTTTTCCAAAAGGAGCTTTTTAGAGGTTGGTACCCCTTCTCCATCAAAAGGAGCTGAAAGAACGCCTCCTTCCATCTTACCATCATCGATTATTGTTACTAATTCACTAGCAACTTTTTGGCCCATTTTATTTGCCAAAAATGATTTGCCTTTTTGAACCGAATCCCCGGATAAAGCTGAGGCAATAATCCCTAAAATGTTCGCAGCAATATATGGCTCAAGAACAATAGGGGCTTGTTGAGAATTCACCGTAGAAGACCCCAAAAGTCTAACGGCTCTTTTACCAGCCTGTTCACCTATTTCTTGGGGATTAAGCTCCTTATATTTTAAGGAATATTGCATTCCAAAGCCTGTTTGATTATCCCCTTTATCCTCACCAATAGCTAGGCAATACCCCCCGCAATAAGTTCCTTGGTAATAGGCTTCCAGACCATGGGAATTAATAATAAGATTTTCATATTGAGCATCCGTATAACCTGCTCTTTGCACCATTTTAACTCGCTTATCATATGCCTTAGCATATTGTTCAATCTCTTTGGCTAGAGAAATTTTTTCTTCTATTGAAGTGCTTTTTATTTCTTCATCAAAAATGTTAAGCTGTTGATATTCCGTGAATTTTCCAGGCAAGATATTATACTGGTCTCTACTGGTGTATTTTGAGTTATTTATAGCCTGGTTTAATATCTTATTTAGGGCAGTTTCGTCTAAATCCGTGGTAAAAGCAAAACCCATAGAGTGGTTTTTATAAGCTCTAATACCAATTCCTCTTTCTTCAGCTAATTTTATATTTTCGATTTTTTGATTATTAACCTGTATATCTAAATCTTGAGCATTTAGATAGAATATTTCTAAATGATCTGCCCCCAGCTTTAATCCCTTGGTAATTAAATTTTGACACACATTTATAATCTTTGCCATTTTAATTCCCCCATATCTAGGCCTCAAATACGTCTTATTTTAAAATCGCGATTTAATTGATTATCTTCATCCATCCTGGCTGTACCCCCCACTATTAATTCCTTAATTTTAATAGTAGGCTGGGCATCGGATACAGGGGCACCTTGTCCTTCTTTGCCACAGGTACCAATTGCAAAACCTAAGTCATTACCCACCATTTCTACCATTTGTAAAGTTTCGGGGCCATTACCTGTTAGGGTAGCTCCTTTAACGGGATAAGTTGTTTCTCCATTTTCAATTAAGTAACCCTCAGCTACATCAAAAACATAATCTCCGTTGGTTGTATTTACTTGCCCACCGCCCATTCTTTTTACATAGAGACCCTTTTTTGTTGATTTAATTATTTCCTCCTGCTTATCTTTACCTTTAGCAATATATGTATTTGTCATTCTAGGTATAGGCCTATATTTATAGGATTCCCTGCGACCATTACCAGTAGATTGGACTCCTTCTTTTTTAGCTGTAAGCTTATCATACATATAATTCTCTAAGAATCCTTGATTGATAAGCACATTTTTTCTTGCAACTGTTCCTTCATCGTCATAACGATAGGAACCATACTTATAGGGTATTGTTGGATCATCAATAACAGTAATTAGTTCCGAAGCTACCTTTTCACTCCTTTTATTAGCATAAACAGATAAGCCTTTTTGAGCTAAATCCGCCTCTAATCCGTGGCCACAGGCCTCATGAACCATCGTTCCCCCTGCTTCCGCAGCCATCACTACAGGCATTTTACCACTAGGGGATGGTTGGGCCTTTAACATTAAAAGGGCTAGTTCCCCTGATTCCAGACCAAGATCAGAAGAATCCTTATCCTTAAAAATTTCAAAACCCTTGGTGCCTCCTAAGGAAGTAAAGCCAGTCTGGATTGCCTCCCCATCACTTGCAATGGAGTTACATGCAATTCTTGTTCTGATTCTTTCGTCCTCAACATAATTCCCCTCACTATTAGCAATGATGACCTTTTGCCTTATATCACCATAGGAGACAGCTACCTGTTTGATTTTTTCATCTACAGATCGGGCAGCTTTTTCAACTTCCATAACCTTTTCTATTTTATCCTCAATCTTTATTTGATCAGGGCGTAAAGTAATTTCAAAATCTAAAATTGCTTCAGGAGTAGTAAAATCTAATGTATAACTTTTTTGTTCGCTCTGGGCAACTTTACTAGCTACCTGGGCTATATACCCTAGCTCCTCGGTAGTTACTACATTGGTATAGACATAGGCTGTGGTGTCTCCTGAAATCACCCTTATGCCTGCCCCAATATCAATACCAGAATTCAACTTTTCGATTTTTTGATCTTCATAGCCAATACCAGTAGTTTCTTTTTCTTCTATAAAAATTTCAGCAAAATCTCCACCCGTACTTAAAGCATTATCTAAAATTTGTTTCAGCTGTTTCTTATCCAATACAACACCCCATTTTAAAAAATCTATTGCAAATACTCGGTTTTTTCTTTTATCTTAGCTTAGTTTAATGCTTACTTTTAACTCCTATACCTATATCCTAAATAAAGTTAACCATTAATCACATTTAAACCAATGATAAAAAGCAAATTATCATTATTTTGATCTAACCTTTGGGTTTGCAGTTCTTCGACATTTACTATGTAGCTTAAATTTTCTATTATATTTAACCAACTAATAAAGTTTTGGTAATCTCCTGATAAAGTTATCCTGTAGACCTTTTCTAATCCTTCATTTTCGGAGCTATTAAATTTCAGTAACTCCAAATCCATTTTTTCCGCAGCTTCCCAAAGATCCACTACCAGATAAGGCGAAGATATACTTTTTTTCTGGATCTCTTCCATAGACAAGTTCTTTTTTTCTTCTATTAATTGTTGATAAAATACAATCTCTCTTTTTAGCTCCTTAATATAAGAAATTTCTTTAATAGCTAGATAAGAAAAAAATATTCCCAGTATTAGAATTAATGTTACTAGATAATACATTCTATTTGCTAATAGCTTCATCCTGCCACCCTCTCTTAAATTCCTTATTGAAGTAAGATAGAAATTTTAAAATGGACAATATCATCTTCTATCTTTTCTATGTTATCTATTCTTACTGCATCAATTAATTTACTATTATTTATCATAATTGCCAATTCAGCAACTGCTAAGAAATTAAGAGCTTCTCCAGCCACTAAAAGACCATTAGCCTTTTTTGTAATAGTTGATATATTAATTTTTTCTTGATTTAGAGGAATTTCTCCCAATAGGTCAGACCAAAGAGTTGAGGAATTTTTTACTGGTTGTTCACTTAATTTTAAAGAGGTAAGTTGTTCCTTTAGATTGGATTTATAATTGAAATAATAGTTTAACATGCTGACTACAAGTATTAATAATAAGACCATAACTAAGTACTTCCTAAGATTACTAGTTTGAGGAGTAGTGGGTAATAAATTCACTTTTTATTAACCTCCTTATAGGCCAGGGCTATACTCATTAAATAATTATTATCCAAATTCATAATTTCTAAATGACCATAAATTTCTTCAATATCCATGCAAATAGTTTTGATATTTAGAGCATTTGCTAACTCTTTAAAAAAACCATCTTTGTTAGTACCCAATAGGATTAATTGGTCAATGGACACTTCCCTAAAATATTTCTGAAGATACTCTAGGGTCTGATAAAATTTGAGCTTTAATGTTTCTAATGACCCATTAAATTTAAAATTAATGGTATAAATAAGTTCTTCATTTTGAAAAAAAGTTAAAACTGCTCTACTTTCCGTTAAATAAAAACAACAATCGTGGGATTTTTTTAAACCCTTAAATTCTCCATATAAATACTTTAGGACCATTGCTTCTACATTAACCATTTTTATAGTTAACCCTAGGTTTGTAAAATAATCTACAAAGGATTGAATATACTTTTTTCTTCCTCCAACCACCAAATAACCTTGGAGCTTTTCAAGACTAAATTCCATAGGGCCTAGAGGATAATAATCAAAAACTATCTCCTCTTCTTCCCACCCTATAGAGAGATATTTACGAAGCTCCCAAGCCAGGATTTGCTTTATTTCCTTCTTTGGAACTTCTGGAATAAGGATGATGCGTGAAAACAATTCTTCTCCACCTAGAACAACCTTTATCTCCTTTTTCCTAAGTTTCTCCTCTTTAACAAAGGTCTTGAGCTCCTCACCAGCCAAATCAAACTGAGCAAGCTTCTGAATAGTAAGTTTTTTATTATTTTCCTGCCCTAAAACCAGAAAAATTTTAGAAGAGGAGATATGTATAAATACTTGATTTTTTCTAGGGAAAAACATCTCATCTACTCCTCTTATTTTTCTTGAAAATTAATAATTTTAATGGGTGCCTTTCCATCCCATTGGATTATTTCTCCCTCAATAAAAGAACTATCGTCTAAAAAAACATTTTCTATTTTCTTAATAAACACCTTGCCCTTAATAAAAGAAGCTTCCCTTAGGGAAAGACCATCATAAATGTATATATCCCCCACTATAGAGGATCCTTGAGCTAACTCAGTTTTCCCTAAACAATAGAGATTGCCCATTATTCCATAGTTTTCAAGACTTAAATTTCCCTCGCAAAAAATGTTTTTATAAATTTCCATAGGTATATCACTAGAAGATAAATTTAAATCAGATAATTCAATCAAAACAGGATATTGTTTATTTAAAAAATTAAATTCCAATTCTAAGCTCAGGGTTTTTTTAATATCCCCACTTGTGCCTATAGCTTCTAATTTTATTCTCTCAGTCAGATCACCTTGTTGTTTTACGGTAATAGTCCCATCTAAATTTTCCTGTATACTAATTTCCTGGGCAGGGTTTACTCGCAAAGTATTTAGTCCTTCTTCTAGACCTGCTTCCGCCAGATAATAGGCCTGTTTAAGTTTTACTTGGTCCATAGAAATTTTATATTCATTAGAACTTAAAATCACTCCACCCAAAGCTATAACACTCATCAGAGCAATTAACCAAATAACAGTTATCAATACAAAACCCTTATTATTATTTGCTTTAAGTATTAATAACTTGACCATTTAAGTTCTACCCCGGTTTCTATAAATAAACTTTTTCCATCAGGTAGACTACCACCTATCTTTATATTAAGGTAGGTAATATTCCCATCCTGCCTCTTGTCAGTTATGGTTAGTTCCTGAATAAAATTAGCTATCGGCTGTTTAGCCTGGGAGTTCTCAGTTCTATAGAGGGTTCCCCCCTCTATAGAATAAGGGTGTTCTTCACTATAGGGGTCAGATCCCAGCTCATATTTAATCAGATTATTTCGAAGATCCCTAATCACCAGACAGTTTTCCTCTAATGCTTCTACATATTTAGCTTGTCTCAAATCATTATCGATAGCCTCTAAACCTATCCTTAAATTTTGCTGCAATTCAATCTGTGCACTTAACTTATTCCAATAACCCATGATATTCTGCCAAGTTCCAAAAAATAGCACTAAGGCGATACTAAATAAACCAATGACTATAATCAGTTCAATTAAGGTAAATCCTTTTTTATTGAGCATAATCGGTACCTACCCGTGTTTTTAAAACCACCTTTTCTGGGCCATAATCTACTGTAACCTTTAATTCCCTTAGTCCTGAATCTAAAATTATACTCTCCACTTGATAATTAATTTCAAAATTTTCTCTGAGGGCAACCTCCGTTTTTTCTTTACTAGGATCTATCCCTTCCTTGATTTTTACTTTAGCTTCTTCTAGTTTTTCTTGGGCAAAATATAGAGCTAAGTTTTCCTTTTCCGTCGAACTTAGTATAGAAAAACTAAATTTGAACATATTTAAGGTGCCAACTATAACAATTGATAAAATAGCTAAGGCAACTATAACCTCTATAATAGTCATGGCTTTTTCATTTCTTAGCATTCTTCTTCTCCATTATGGTTGGTCTTTAGAAATTCTTATCCTCCCTGTTTGATAAACAATAACAAAGAGGTTTTGACCATTTTTATTTTCCAGCTTGATATGCCCATTAAGGGTCGGTTTACCGGAGGTTGAAAAAGTACATAGCATATTATTATTACCGAAACGAGCATCAACCAGCTGTATATCCTTAGGCAAAGTGACACTTTTATATTTCTTATATCCATTCTTTTCTAATATTTTCAAAATATAAACATCTGTGCTTGTCCCATTGATATTTCTATAAAAATCAGCCTGAACATTGGTTTCTTGAGCAAGGGCTTTTTGTTGTCCTTCTCGCAAATCCGCCACCAATTGTTTAGCAGTAATATCTAGTTTTTCATAAGCTATTATTTTTTTATATTTAGGTATAGTTAAGGAAGATAATATAGCTAAAATAGAAAGCACAATTATAAGTTCTATTAAAGTAAAACCCGACCTATCCCTTAGCATCAATAAATTCCTTTCTTATATTTCCAACTGATACATGGTATTTAGCATAGGTAAAAAGAAGCCTATGATAATTACTCCTACAACTATTCCCACAATAACTAAAATAATAGGTTCAATTAATTTAGGGAGTCTTTCAATTAATTGGTTTGCATCCTGTTCAAAATAATCACTGGTCTTAAAAAGCAATTTTTCTAAATTTCCGGATTGTTCACCTACTGCTATCATCTGAATGACTATCTTAGGCATTAAATTACTTTCTTTGAAACTTTCTGATAAACTCAAACCCAATTTAAGATTGTTATGAGCATCTCTTATTTCACTTTTTAAAACTAAATTAGAACTAGTTTTTTCTAAAGTTTCTAAGGCCTTAGAAACATTGATTCCGCTGGTCAGAAGGTTAGCCAGTTCTCTACAAAACCTACTAATTAGAGTCTTTTTAATAATGACTCCAACAACAGGAACCTTAAGGATAAGCTTGTCACGAAACTCTTTGCCTTTTCTTGTAGTGCCTGTGAATATAATTAGACCGTAAATTATTAAGAACATCAGCAAGAGATAGTACCAATTATTTGTCAACATAAAACCTATTTTTAGCAAAACTTCTGTATCCCTCGATAAACTAACTCCCATATCTTTAAAAGCTTCTAGAAACATAGGGACAATAACAGAAAACAAGAAAAAAATAAAGAATATACTGATAATCAAAACAATAACTGAGTAACTAATAGCAGTAATAATTTTTTCTTTTAGATCCCATTCCTTTTCAAAAGTTATTGCTAGTTTATTGAGGGTCTCTTCAAGAAACCCACCATTTTCTCCAGCGTAAATCATATTAGTCATCAAAGGTGGAATATTTGAAGAATAGTTAGCACAGGCTTCACTAAAGCTAAACCCCAATTCCATTTCATTCATCAAACTTTTGACTAAGCCTTTTATCCTAGGTTTTTCTTGATAATCATAGATTATCTGTAGTCCCATCAAAAGGGGAACCCCTGCTTCTTGTAAGTTAGCTAATTGTTTGCAAATAAGAGCCAAGTCCTTCGAATTAAGTCTTGTCCTTCTAAATAAATTAATAATTTTGTTTTTTCTTTGGATATCAACTACATAAAGACCCAATTGTTGTAATTTTTGCACACCTTGAGTTATGGCTGTTGCTTCAATGGTTCCCTGTAATAATTTGCCTTTGATATCTCGCGCTTTATAAAAATAAATAGCCATATTTTACACCCCTAGGTCTTCACCATCATAGGTAATCCTTGTAATCTCTTCCAAAGTGGTAATACCTTGGAGAACTTTATCTAAGCCATCCATTTTTAGGGAAACCATCTGATTCTGTATTGCTATTTTTTTAAGTTCATGAGTATCCAAATTTTTCAGTAAACCAGTTCTAATAGCATCATTGACCTGCAAAATTTCCAAGATAATTATCCTGCCCTTGTATCCAGTGTAGTTACAAAAGGAACAACCTTTTCCCATACTAAGTTTCAAAGGTCTAGAATCATTATTCATATATTTAGAAATCAATATTTGCTCCCGGGAACCGAGGTTAGGTTCATAAGTGAATTTGCAATGAGGACAAATTTTTCTAACTAGCCGCTGGGCAACCACACCAATTGCTGCAGAAGCCACAAAAAAATTATCTATTCCCATTTCTACTAGCCTAGTTAGAGAGCTAACAGCATCATTGGTATGCAAAGTAGTTAAAACCAAGTGGCCTGTTGTAGCCGCACGTACTGCTATTTCAGCAGTTTCTTTATCTCGTATCTCCCCAATCATTATGATATCGGGATCCTGTCTTAAGATTGATTTTAACCCTCTGGCAAAATCTAGTTTTGCTTTCTGATTGATCTGAACTTGATTAATTTCATTTAACACATATTCCACAGGGTCCTCAATGGTCACAATGTTTTGGGTTTTAGTTTTTAATTGGGTTAATGAGGCGTAGAGTGTGGTAGTTTTGCCACTCCCAGTGGGACCTGTTACTAGGAGCATGCCGTTAGGAAATTTTAATAAATTTTTAAATTTATTTAATTGTAGTTCCGATAGCCCTAGTCCCTCTAAATTAGTAATTCTATTTTCTTGGGCTAATATCCTTAGGACAATCTTTTCTCCTGCTATGGTAGGTAGAGATGACACCCTAAGGTCAGTTTTTTTATTATCAAAAATTATCTGGATTCTTCCATCTTGGGGAAGTCTTTTTTCAGCTATATCCATTTCAGCAATCAATTTAATTCGTGAAGTTAATGGAGGTAAAAACTTAATGGGTAATCTGTACATTTCTATCAAAACACCATCTATCCTGTATCTAATCCTGATATAATTTTCAATAGGCTCAATATGTATATCACTGGCTTCAAGATAAATGCCCTGTAAAATCAACTCATTAACTATATTAATGATCGATATTTCCTTGTTCAAATCTATACTTAAATAGTCTTGATTCTGGTTTTGAACACTTCTTAAAACTTTTTCAGTATTAATAAGTACAGGGTCAATGGTGATTGTTTTCATCATTTCCTCCAATAATTAAACAAAATTCAACATACATATGATTATTCTGAATATTTCCTATATTTCCTTCCTAAATTTACAAGAATCTCCCCAAATAAAAAAGCGCACTTTTTGTTCCCTAAAAGTGCGCATAACATTAATATCCTTGATACTTAGCCAAAAGCAATAAATTTTCAACAGTAAAATAAAAGGTATAGTACCTTTTATCCCTTATTCTTAATAAATTTGAGAATCTCATTGATAATTTCGTCAAAATCTAAATTAGATGTGTCAATAGTTTTATCAGCACTCCTATAAAACTCTTCTCTTTCCTGCATAAGGTTTATAATATTACTATGTAGGTCATCACCTTTTCTTAAGAGAGGTCTAGTATTTCTTCTTTTAACTCGCTCATAGATCACTTCAGGATCAGCAGTGAGGCAAATAAGTGTACCAGTTTGCTTCAGTGTTTCAATATTGTTTCTATCTAAAACCATTCCTCCACCAGTGGCAATAATGCTATTTTTTAATTTCCGTAATTTCTTAACAATTAGAGCTTCTTCCGACTTTAATCTAATCTCACCATGCTTTTGAAATAATTTATTGATAGACATCCCTGTAACTTTTTCTATTTCTTGGTCTGTATCATAAAAATCCATGTTTAAGATGCTCGCTAATCTTTTTCCAACGGCAGTTTTGCCAGTTCCCATAAAGCCAATTAAAATAATGTTCTCTTGCATAATCACACCTGCCCTTATGTAATACTTGAATTGTTGATTACTAAAAAAGAACTGCTAATGCAGTTATCTTATTAGTATAGTTCTCCATGGTAGACACATATTTCCTCTAAATTTTTTCTACTACTTTTAAGCTTTATTCGACATTATATAAGTCTTTTATTTATTCATTTTTTATTCATTTTGCTTAGAACCATTCTTTCAATCAATCTAGTAAATTTAGTACCAAAGAATTCTTTTTTACTTCGAGGAGCTACTAAGATAGTAGTTATTCCCACTCTTTTTCCTCCCAGAATGTCTGTAAAAAGCTGGTCTCCTATAATCGCTGTGTTTTCCACCTGACAATCCATTAATTCCATGGCTTTTAGAAAACCTCTTTTTCTAGGTTTTAATGCATTAGCTACAAAAGGAACATTCAACCCTACTAAAGTAGCTTCAATCCGCTTCGCACCATTATTAGATACTATACAGGTCTTAAACCCTAATTTATTTAAATCCATAAGCCACTTATAAACACAAGGCTCAATGTTATGACAATTCCAGTTGGTTAAAGTATTATCTAAATCAATTATTAATCCCCTTATTCCTTTTTCCTTTAGTTTTAATATGGGGATTTCATCTAAAGATAAAACATAAAAATCTGGTCTTAGGTTTAAAGGCAAAATTTATCCTCCTGAAAAATAGAAATTAATGGAATTGCAATTTAAATTATAACATAAGCCAGTAATATAGCCAAGGCACCTCCCTTAATTGAGGTTGCCTTGACTAATATTTTATATTTTTTTATTTGTTTCCATTTCTTTAATTAACTTTTCAAGAGCTTTTTTTTCGATCCGAGAAACATAAGAGCGGGAAATTCCTAGCATTTTAGCTATTTCACGCTGAGTTTTTTTAACACCATTGATTAAGCCAAAGCGTAATTCTATGACTTTTTTTTCTCTTTTAGTTAAGACCTTAATCCTTTTCATTAACATTTGATATTCAAAGGATGTTTCCACTGTTTCCGCTACAATATCCGGCTCTGTACCTAAAACATCCATTAGTGAAATCTCATTACCTTCTTTATCTACACCAATGGGATCATAAATTGATACTTCTCCTCTTTTTTTCTTAAGGACCCGAAGATGCATTAAAATTTCATTTTCTATACATCGTGCTGCATAGGTAGCTAATTTAGTACCCTTATCGGCATCAAAGGTATTAATCCCTTTAATTAAGCCTATAGTTCCTATGGAAATTAAATCATCCTTATCCTCAGTGGTCCCATCAAATTTTTTGGTAATGTGGGCAACTAATCTTAGATTATGTTCAATTAATATATTTCTAGCCTCTTCATCTCCTGCCTTAAACAAAGCCAAATATTTAGCTTCTTCTTCTTCAGATAAAGGTTGGGGAAAAGCATTATTATTAATATAAGAGATTAGTAGCAGTAAATTCCTTAAAAATGTCGTTGCCATTGTGATTATTACTTCTACAGACAAATAATTTAGCACCTCCATTTAAAGGATCGTTGTAAATAATATGATGAAGATGCTAATTTTGTGCATGTCTAGTAGAAGTTTTTTAAGATACTCTCCATAATCTCTTTAAATATAGGACCAGCAATTGCTCCTCCTTGTAAATTAGATTTGCTTAAGTATGCCTTTTCTTCAACTAATACTGCTATAGCGTATTTAGGGCTATCTATGGGGGCATAGCCTGCATACCAAGCATAATATTCATGGGGTACGGAGGACTGGGGTGTGCCTGTTTTACCAGCCGAACCATATCCTTCAATCCAAGCCCTACTCCCTGATCCCCATTGATTGGTAGCCGTTAACATATTTTGTAAGCTTTGAGCGGTTTCTTGATTATAGATTAATTCAAATTGAGGAACCTCGGTAATTAAATCAACATTTTCCCTAGAACCGATGGCCTGAACTAAACGGGTCTGCCACGGATTTACTATTTTTTGATGATATCCCCCACGAGCTATTGTAGCCATCATATTGGCTATTTCTAAAGGACTGGTTGCAAAAATTTCTTGTCCAATTATGCCATTGGCCCTAGCACTCTTAGAATCTAGAGCTTTATTTTTAACTGGAGTAAAACCAAATTTTTCTATCATATATTCCTCTAATTTCTCACGGCCCAACTCTAAACCAACTTTGACAAAAGTTACGTTACAGGACCTGGCCATAGCATCTGTAAAGGTTAATTCTCCATGAGGACGAGGACAAGTAACATGAAAATCTTCAGAAAAACCTTCACAATAAAATTTAGTCTCTGGAGTTACGATCCCTGCTTCTAAGGCAGCGGCAGCAGTAATAACCTTATAGATGGAACCTGGGTAGACTCGATAATCTATAACCCTTTCCAACTGATTATTATAGCCTAACATATTTTTATTTGGATTATTTTGATCAAAAGAAGGTCTAGAAACAGCAGCTAGAATATTGCCCGTTTCAATATCCAGGACAACCACCCCGCCTTGGATAATTCCCTGACTATCAAAAACATCTTCAGAAATCTTCTGGATTCGACTATCAATAGTTAGATAAATATCTGAGCGGGATAAATCCTTTGCCAAATTAATACTTCTATAACCTAAGCCTGATAAAACATTATTTCGAGCATCAAGAATAGGGGTAATTATCTTTTCTGGAGTACTTCCCCTTAATTCCTCATCAAAAATGCCTTCAATTCCCTTTAAGCCTTTTTGTTGACTCCCATTAGGTGGATACCCAATATAACCAATAATATGTTCAGCTAAAGCATTAGGTCCATACCTGGTTTTAATAGGGAGTATGGTAAGGCCCGGGCTATTGATTTCTTTTACTATACTTAAATAATTTATATTATTTTCATTGATATGAATAAAAAAGGGACTTGGATAAATTTTAACATTATTGCGGTAATAAGGTTCAATATCCTTGATTTTTATATCCTTGATCTTTGTGGCTATCTCTTGAGGATTTTCAATTAACCGTGGATAAACAACTAAGGTGGGTCTTATTGCTGTATCAGTTAAGGAAATACCATTCCTATCTAAAATATCGCCTCGAATAAATTCTTCTCCAGGAAAATCAATTGTTCGGATACTTAAGGACCTTTTAACATGACTTGGTCCCATTATAATTTGTTCATAGAAAGCTTTTCCAGTTAGTCCTATAAATAAAAAACTAAATAAAAAAATTAATGTTATTAGTCTCTTGGCCATCATATTACCTCCAATCCAACTAATAGCATTGCCTATTTTTAATCCCAGTAAACAAAACAAGTCTAAACCAATGGTCTAGACCTGTTTTAAACTTTATTAATAGTTTTCACAGTAAAGCTCATAATGAGCTTGAGGATGAGCACATGCTGGGCATTTTTCTGGAGCTTCCTTACCGGTATGGACATAGCCACAATTTCTGCATTTCCATTTTACTTCGGTATCTCTCTTAAAGACCCTATCTTGTTTAATATTTTCTAATAATGCCAAGAATCTCTTTTCGTGCTCTTCTTCCACTTCTGCAGTTTCTTCAAAGAAGTAGGCTATTTCATCAAAACCTTCTTCCCTAGCTTCTTGGGCCATTCTTTTGTACATATCAGTCCATTCAAAATTTTCCCCTTCAGCAGCCCATCTTAAGTTTTCAGGTGTATCGCTAATCATATTTAAAAATTTAAAGGCTCTCTTTGCATGTTCTTTTTCATGCTCAGCTGTTTCAAGAAAAATTCCAGCAATTTGCTCATAACCTTCCTTTTTAGCTTGACTAGCCCAATAAGTATATTTGTTTCTTGCTTGGGACTCCCCTGCAAAGGCTTCCCATAAGTTTTTCTCTGTCTTTGAACCTTTTAACTCCATACTTAAACTCCTCCCTAAACTATCACTTTATTCTTCTTTCTCAAACAAATCTTTTTCTACACCACAGTCAGGACAAACCCAATCCTCTGGTAAATCTTCAAAGGCTGTCCCTGGCTCTACTCCATTATCAGGATCCCCTATTTCAGGATCATAGACATAACCACAAACTGTGCAAATCCATTTTTCCATACTAAGCATCCTCCTCACATAAAATATTTCTTAAATATTAATAGTTTATATATACACTTTTAAAAATAATCATAAACATTACCTAGGATAAAATTGAATCTCTCTAGGAAATTCACTTAATATTTTAAGAACATCTTCTCTGGTACCAGGAGTAACATTAATCCGGAGTAAACCTTGCTTATTATCTATAGTGGTAACCAGAGCTAGATTATCAAAGCCTTCAAATATTTTATTAATAAAATCTATATCCTCAGGATTCACCTTCAAGTTTATTTTATAAAGATATTCCATTAGGCTTTTTCCCTTCTTAATAATTCAAAGGGATACACCCTTTTTTCAACAGGAATTTTAACAATTTGTCTAGGATGAGGAGCACTTTCGATATCGTTATTTTCTTCATCGATAATCCTAGTAATTGTTTGTGTAAAGTCTTGGTTTTGGGGACCAAAAAATTCAACCTTTTCATTAATAGAAAATCTATTTCTTTGTTCAATGGTGGCTAGTTTTGTATTCGCATCATAATCTAAAACAACCCCTATAAAGTCATAGGGTCGAATATAATTAGAATTTTCTAAGGTTTGAGCATTTTTGTCAGGTTTGCCAAAATAAAAGCCAGTGGTATATGGTCGATGACTTATTTTTTCTAATTCCTCTCGCCAATATTGAAGATTTTCCTTGTTAACTTTCCCCTCAAAATAGGCATCTATAGCTTTTCTATAAGCTCTTACCACCGTAGCCACATAAAAAGAGCTTTTCATTCTACCTTCAATTTTAAAACTATCAATCCCAGCTTCAATTAATTGAGGTAAATGGTCAAATAGGCATAAATCTTGAGAATTAAATATATAGGTTCCTCTTTCATCTTCCAAAACTGGATAGAATTCCCCAGGACGTTTTTCTTCTACAAGATTATAATTCCAACGACAAGCCTGAGCACATTCTCCCCTATTGGCATCTCTATCAGCCATATAATTACTTAGGAGACAACGACCAGAATATGAAATACACATTGCTCCATGAATGAAAGTTTCGATTTCTACTGGAACCCTTTTTTTAATTTCCCGAATATCCTCTAGAGATATTTCCCTAGCTGTTACTACTCTTTCAATTCCTTGTTCGTACCAATAAGCAGCACTTGCCCAATTAACAGTATTAGCTTGGGTACTTATATGGATAGGAAGCTCCGGAACTACTTCTTGAGCAATTTTAATTACGCCAGGATCAGCACAAATAATAGCATCCACATCTATTGCTTTTAATTCTAATAGATATTCAGGTAGACCCACTAAATCGTCATTATGAGGGAAAATATTTATTGTAACATAAACCTTCGCCCCCTTTTCATGGGCATATTTTACCCCTTGGGCAATATCCTCCATTTCAAAATTACCAGCAAAGGCCCTTAAACCAAAGTTTTTGCCACCTAAATAGACAGCATCAGCACCATAGTTAATTGCAAATTTTAGTTTTTCTAAATTACCTGCTGGAGCTAATAGTTCGGGTTTCTTTTTCATTTTTACATCATCCTCTTTTAAAAAGTAATGCAACTCCGTCTCCTAAAGGGATTATACTACTAATAAAATCCTTTTCATTTTTTAAATTCTCTAAAAAAGCTCTCATCCGATATACCATTGTTTTTTTTCTTCTTTCAGGATACTTTAAATCAATAACCCAGCCATTTATTAGCACATTATCACAAATCAATAATCCGTTAGGACTTAAGAGAGTTTGTGAAATGTTAAAGAATTCTTGATACTGACCCTTAGCTGCATCTAAAAAAATAATATCATATGTATCCTTTATTTCTGAAATAATTTCTCGAGCATCACCATTGATAAGCTTGACTCTATCCTCTAGACCAGCTTTTTTTAAATTACTCAAAGCTATTTCATACCTCTTAGGTAATAATTCAATAGTAGTAATTTTGCCATTCTCATCTAGAGCTCTAGCCATCCAAATTGTAGAATACCCAATTCCAGTTCCAATTTCTAGGACTTTTTTAGGCTTTTTAAGATTTACTAAAAGATTTAATAATTGGCCTACCTCTGGTAAGACAATAGAAACATGATTATTTTGGGCAAATTCCTCCATCTCTAATAATAACTGATCAGAGTTAGGAAGTAGTGACCTTAGAAAATTTTGTAAATTTGTGTCCAAAACATCTTTAGCAAAAATATCTTCCATAAATACCTCCATGTAAGTAGAAAAGACCCTAACTTTATATTAGGGAGGGCAAAAAAGGGTGACATTACCAGCCACCCTATATTATACCTTATATTTAATTGTTTAATAGCCTAATTCTCTACGGTTTTTATTATGCTCAGCCAGAGTTCTCCCAAAGACATGTTCTCCACTGCCATCTTTTCTAGCTACAAAGTAAAGATAATCAGTATCAGCTGGTTGATGAACAGCCTCCAGAGCTGCTTTTCCGGGACTTCCTATGGGACCAGGAGGTAAACCAGTATATTTATAACTGTTATAAGGAGAATCAAGCTCTAAATCTGAATATAAAACTCTGGACTTCCGCTCCGGAAAGGCATATTGTAAAGTGGCATCAGCTTGAAGAAGCATATTTATACCTAAACGGTTTAAAAACACCGAAGCAATAAGTGGCCTATCTCTATCAACCTTAGATTCTAACTCCACAATGGAAGCTAAAATAATAGTGTCACGGAAATTTAGACCCGATTGGTTCTCTGGTAATTGGTTATAAACCTCTTGGAAACGTTTAAGCATCATCGCCACTATTTGTTGTTCCGTCATACCACTAGTGATTCGATAGGTATCGGGGAATAAATATCCCTCTAAACGTTTTTCATCATTAGGTAGTCCTTCTAGAAACTCAAATTCTGGAAAGGGTTCGTTTTTCACAACTTCCCAAAATTTATCTTCATCTACATACCCCTTGTCTATTAAAACTTGAGCAATCTGTCTTAAGGTATATCCCTCAGGAATGGTAAAGGAGTAGCTTACCACTTGCCCCTTTAATAGCTTTTTAGTAATTTCCTCCAAATCCATGCTGGGGCTTAAGAGATATTCACCTGCTTTTAGCTTACCATCTAGGCCTTTAATTTTAGAAAAGATCCTAAAAGCATTGG
>JAAZJU010000249.1 GCA_012800195.1 Clostridia bacterium | reverse complement strand
GGGCAGTAACCCATATTGCTGTACCTAAGGATGTATTTGCCCAAGCTGCACTCTGTCAACCCCGAGCTAGGGATATTATTTTCACTGCCGATAGCAATCCCCAGGAGGAAGGAATAAATCGAGGGGTTGAAATTATAGCAAATGCAAAAAAACCCATGCTTTTAGTGGGCAGAGGGGCTAAGGGTAAGGGACACTTAGTGGAGGAACTAGCAAATTTATTGGCAGCGGCTATTACCTATTCTTTACCTGCAAAATGTGTAGTTAATAGTGACCATCAATATCTGGTAGGGGGCTTAGGCCATGGAGGCAGCCATGGTACCTCAGAGCTCCTAAAACAAACGGATTGTCTAATTACCATTGGATCCACCTGGTGGCCAGAGAAATTTGTACCTCAACAAGTACCTATAATTCAAGTGGACAGTGTAATCGAAAATATAGGCACTCAAGGTCAGATAACTTTAGGGCTTCAGGGGTGTATAACTAAAACTTTAGAGCTTTGGTTAGAAGGATTGAAATCAAAAAAGATAGATAAAAATTGGGTAAAAACCATCAAAACAACTAGGGAAAAATGGTTGGAAGAATTAACAAGGCATATAAATAACGAAAATAAACCTATTTCACCAGCAAGATTAGTTCACTCTGTAGAAAAGGTTATACAAAAGGATGCTATTATTACTCTTGATGTAGGGGATCATGTTTTGTGGTTTAATAAGGTCTTTAGAGGTCAAAATCAGGATATTTTAATCTCTGGTAGCTGGCGGTCAATGGGCTTTGGTTTACCAGCAGCCTTGAGCGCCAAGCTAGAATATCCCGATCGCCAGGTGATAGCTCTTTTAGGAGATGGCGGTTTGACAATGAGCATGGGAGAATTAATTGTTGCTAAGGAAAGGGGTATAGCAGTTAAGGTCATTGTTTTTAATAATAAGTCCTTAGCTATGGAAAAAAACAAAATGATAGTTTCAGGACTAAGTCAAACTGGTACAAATATATTAAATCCTGATTTTAATCAGGTTGCCCTTGCCTGCGGCTGGGAAAGTTATAAGGTAAAAAATATAAGGGACCTAGATGACACTATCAAAAAGGCCCTGGAAAGCAATAGGCCAGCCTTAGTTGATGTGGAGGTAGATGCCCCTATTCCAGATCATACCTCTATGTAGGATAGAGAATAATTTCTACTCACCTTAATACTTTATTGCCTGTTGAACAAACACAAAAAAAGCTGGCTCTATAGTTCATTTTTTCACATGTAAAATTTACTGGAGTTTGGCGAAATATGCCGTAGACAAATAAATGGTGAAATATTATAATCTAGATATTGCTGTTGTAATACAACTCAAAATATCTTAAAAAAAGTATATTTGATGTTTAATTTATAGATATTTTGTTTATGTATTACAAAAGTAAAAAGTTGACCAATATTTTAAATTCAACTATGCATTTTAGCTATTATTTTTAATTAATGTAGTTGGATTGGCAAATATTTGGAAAACTTTTTAAAATTAAAAAAATTAAGGAGGCTAAAAAATGAACAAACCTGAAGAACAGAAAAAAGTCGGTCTTACTGCATATTTAGCACTTGTTTTTGCCATTGTTTTCTTCTCTGGTATTTTTGCCAAAGTAGGAGGATGGCTAGGTATTTTCGATTTTACTGTCCTCAATGGTAGCTTTGGTAAGATTATAGGTGAAGGTGGCAAAGCTTTTGAATTCCGCGGTACAGGTGGTTTTGGTGCCAAAGATGGTTTCTTATTTGGTTTTAACCTAGTACCTACAGTAATGTTTGCTTTAGCTGTTGTTAATGTGGTTGAATATTTAGGCGCATTAGAAGCTGCCAGACAACTTCTAACTCCCTTATTACGACCAGTTTTAGGTATTCCAGGAAGTGCAGGTTTAGCTTTAATCGCTAGCTTACAAAGTACTGATGCTGGTGCTGGTATGACTAAATTATTATATGATAATGGCGAAATTACCAACGATGAGCGTTCTATCTTTGCTGCTTTCCAATTCTCTGCGGGTGGTACGATTACAAACTATTTTGCTACTGGAGCAGCCTTATTTGTTCTGACTAATGCCGATGGTTCCGCGGCTGTAACAGTTCCACTAATTATTCCATTGTTAATTGTTTTTGTATTTAAAGTATTTGGTGCTAACCTAATGCGTTTCTATCTAAAGTCAACTAAGAAAAAACAAAACAATACACAAGTTCAGGCTTAAGGAGGGGAAAATATGTCAGCAGAAGTAAAAGAGAAAAAAATGATTACGGATGTTTTTGTTGAGGGTGCTCGTAAAGGTTGGAATGTTGGTATCAGTAGTGTTATTCCTAATGTTTTAATGGCCTTTGTTCTGATGAGAGTTTTAGATATTACAGGCCTTTTAGCTATTCTAGGTAAAGTATTTGGTCCAATAATGGCTATTTTCGGTCTTCCTGGTGAAGCTGCTACAGTTCTTATGGGTGCTTGGTTATCCATGGGTGGTGGTGTT
>JAAZJU010000248.1 GCA_012800195.1 Clostridia bacterium | reverse complement strand
TTTATATCTTAGGGGGAAGCTAACCTATTTAGCTTACTGACAACCTAATTATAACATATGGGTTGTCAAGAGAAAAGCTTTTTTTGATATTTATTTATATAAATATTAGCATGGAATCCCCTGTGGTATATAATGGTTTTAGTAATCTGTAAAGGAAAAAGTGTCTAGGTTGGCAAAGGTTCTAGGGGCTAAAAGGTACCAAAGAGGGGTTTTTAATTATTTTGAAGAAACTATAATTTATCGATTAGAACAGAGGATTTCTGGGAGTTTGCTAGTATTTTAAATAGGAAGACTTTTCGGGAGGAAGATATGGAACTAGAAAAATTCTGGCAAAGGTATAAAAAGTATCTATACTATAATCAGGAATTAGGACTGACTCTAGATATAAGTAGGGTGGATTTTAGAGAAGGTTATTTTTCTGAAATGGAAGAAAAAATAGCAAAGGCTTATAAGGCAATGGAAGAATTAGAAGCTGGTGCCATAGCCAATCCCGATGAAAACCGTATGGTGGGTCATTATTGGTTAAGAGCACCTCATTTGGCGCCTACAAAAAAGATAAGTCAAGAAATAACAGGGGTCATCGAGAGGATACAAAAATTTTCTGATGCAATTCGCCAAGGAAAAATTCTAGCCCAAGGGGGACGGCCCTTTCAGCATCTACTGATAGTGGGTATTGGTGGTTCTGTCTTAGGACCTCAATTAGTTTCGGATGCTTTAAATCAGCATGACAAAATGCAGCCCCATTTCCTAGATAATACAGACCCGGCAGGTTTTGACAGGATATTTCAGAAGTTAGAGCCTCATTTAAATGAAACTTTAGTTTTAGTTATTTCTAAAAGTGGTGGAACCAAGGAAACACGTAATGGGATGTTGGAGATAAAAGCCTTCTTTAAAGAAAATGGGCTTAATTTTGCTAAACATGCTGTAGCAATTACTGGGGAAAATAGCATTCTGGATAGAGAGGCCCAAAGAGAAGAATGGCTAGCAAGATTTCCCCATTTTGATTGGGTAGGAGGCAGAACCTCCGTGACCAGTGTAGTGGGGCTATTACCTTTAGCCTTACAGGGGGTTAATATTGAAGAATTTCTAGAGGGGGCAGCCCTCTGTGATCAGGTTACCAGGAATACAGAGACTTTAAAAAATCCCAGTGCCTTACTGGCTTTAATGTGGTATTTTGCCTCTGAGGGTCAGGGCAAGAAGGATATGGTGATTCTGCCCTATAAAGATCAACTACAATTACTTTCCAAATATCTCCAGCAGTTGGTAATGGAATCCCTAGGTAAGAAAAGGGACATAGAGGGTAACCTAGTACAGCAAGGATTAACTGTTTACGGTAATAAGGGTTCTACGGATCAGCATGCCTATGTGCAACAACTCTTGGATGGGGTAGATAATTTCTTTGTGACCTTTATTCAAGTGCTAGAGGATAGACCTAGGAAGTCTATCTATGTGGAAGATAGGGTAACTAGCGGTGATTACCTATTGGCTTTTCTACAAGGTGTCAAAGAAGCCTTGACTCTAAGGCAAAGACAAAGTATAACTATTGGGTTGGAACGATTAAATCCTAAGTCTATGGGTGTACTGATTGCCCTTTACGAGCGGGCGGTTGGCTTTTATGCTAGTTTGATTAATGTTAATGCTTATCATCAACCAGCGGTAGAAGCTTGTAAGAAGGTAGCGGCTAGAACAATAGCTATCCAGCAAAGGATACTGGAGTTTTTAGAAGAAAATCGGGGCAGGGCCTTTACTTTGGAGGAAATAGTAGAACAATTAAAGATTAAAGATAACAAAGAATTAGTGCTTACAGTATTAGAACATGCTGCGCTTAATCAAGATCATGGCCTAGTAAAAATCCCAGGAGAAAATTATTTTGCTAGTAAATATTACTTTACTGAATAAGAAAATCGCCCTTTGCGGGGCGATTTTCAGATTTCTTCTATAATCTTTAAAACATCTTTTCTCAGCTGAGCGATTTTCTGTTTAGCCTGAGTAGAGTTATCCTCTTTAACTCCTAGATAAACTTTAAGCTTTGGTTCGGTACCAGAAGGGCGGATACAGACCCAGGAATTATCTTTTAAAGTATAATGGAGCACATTGGATTGGGGCAGATTGGTTTCCTCCGTAAGTAAATAATCTTTAATTAGAATTATTTTTTCTTGACCTAGAGTCTGGGGTTTTTCCCTACGGAAATAGTCCATTATATCTAAGATTTTCTTCTGGCCTTCAATACCAGAAAGGGTGATGTTGATTAAGTCCTCTTGGTAATAGCCATATAATTCAAAAAGCTTTTCTAATCGGCCATGGAGACTCAGACCATTTTGTTTATAATAAAGTGCCATTTCAGCAACAATCAAAGCTATCTGAACAGCATCCTTATCTCGTACATAATCACCGATTAGAAAACCATAGCTTTCCTCATAGCCAAAGAGGAAGGAATGTTCTCTTGACTCTGCAAATTCAGCAATTTTTTCCCCAATATATTTAAAACCTGTTAGTACATCTAAATAGCCTATGCCATGCTTGGCTGCAATCTCAACACCCATATTGGAAGTGACAATTGTTTTAATAATTACACCATTCTTAGGTAAAGA
>JAAZJU010000247.1 GCA_012800195.1 Clostridia bacterium | reverse complement strand
TTTTCTGTTCCAAATGTGGATACAGTAAGCTAATTTAATATTTCTTGTTTAATATTAAATAAAAATAAGTTACGGAAAGGAGGAAAGACTAACAAAGTAACATTAATTATTTGCAAACTTTAGTTTAAAAGGATATTTTTTAGGGAGGTAGTTTATGAAGTTATTAGATGAAACTAGAGACTTGATTAAGGAATGTACTATGGAATTAGGCCTGCCAGAGACTGTTTATGATTTGCTACATGACCCTCGTAAGATGCTATGTGCTAATATTCCGGTACGGATGGATAATGGAAAAATAAAAACATTTCGAGGATATAAAGCTCAGCATAATAATGCTTTAGGGCCTTATAAAGGAGGAATTCGTTTCCATCCTGATGTTACTTTTGATGAAGTGAAAGCATTATCTATGTGGATGAGTTTAAAATGTGCTGTAATTGGGGTACCCTTTGGCGGAGGTAAAGGCGGTGTTGTAGTAGCACCAGAAACATTATCTAAGGGTGAATTAGAAAGGTTAGCCCGCAATTATATTCGAGCTACTGCTGATATTCTTGGACCCAGAGTAGATATTCCTGCTCCTGATGTGGGAACTAACCCTCAGGTAATGGGCTGGATGGTTGATGAATATAATAATATAGTAGGTAAGCATGAACCAGGGGTAATAACAGGTAAACCAATACCACTTGGTGGTTCAGAGGGAAGATTACAAGCCACATCACGAGGCATAGCCTATGTGGTACAAGAGGCATGTAAAGTTAAAGGTTATGATTTTAATGGTTTAAAAATTGTTATTCAAGGCTTTGGTAATGTTGGAGGTAACAGTGCGCTCCTTCTACATGAAATGGGTGCAACTATTATTGGTGTAAGTGATGTTTATGGTGGGCTTTATGATCCTAATGGGCTCAATATTCCTGAAATAATGGAGTATTTGAAAGAACATAAAACCATTGCTGATTATCCCAAGGCAGAAAAGATTTCTAATCAAGAACTATTGGCATTAGAATGTGACTGTTTGATACCAGCTGCTATGGAAAATCAGCTAACTGCAGAAAATGCTCCCAATATTAAAGCTAAAATGATAATTGAGGCTGCTAATGGCCCAACTACTAAGGATGCTGAAAAAATAATAATAGATAAGGGTATTTTGCTTTGTCCTGATGTATTAGCCAATGCAGGGGGCGTTGCTGTAAGTTACTTTGAATGGGTACAAAATAATTATTACTATGCTTGGACAGAAGAAGAGGTCAATAAGAGACTCAAAGAAAAAATGGTCAAAGCATTCTATAGTGTTTATAACTTTGGAACTGAAAGAAATATTCCATTAAGAAAAGCTGCTTATATGCTAGCAGTTAAGCGTATTAGTGACGCAATGAGTTTAAAAGGTTGGTTCTAGGTAATTTATATTGAACGCTATCCTTGGGGTAGCGTTCAAATCCCTAGCTAGATGAAAAGCACATCTGAACTAAGTCTTCTTTATCTCTTTTAGCCAAGTCAAAAATTGGTTGTTGACGAAAGGGAGAAAAAATGATAAGATAATATTTGTCGCTGCCGAGAGCAGAGACAGCTCTTTGAAAATTGAACAGTTGTTGAAAAACATGCGTTTGGCCCGAAAAAGTTAATTTTTCGAGTTATATAA
>JAAZJU010000043.1 GCA_012800195.1 Clostridia bacterium | reverse complement strand
GTATTTAAAGTTGAACGGAGAAATGCACAACGAATAAAGACTGATAAAACAGGAGCATTTGATAGCATTAATACTTTAAAATTTTATGAAGACAGAATAGTTTTTGAGAATAAAGAACTTAAGTCAACAGGTGAATTAAAGTATAGTCAATTTTATGCCTTACTGGAAAGTAAAGATTATTTCATTTTTTATTTAACAGTAAACCAGGCCTCATTGGTAAGAAAAAAAGATTTAGATGATATTAGTGCGTTCAAGGAATTTCTTGTTAAAAAGTTTGGGGAAAAGTTTAAAAGTATATAAGGCTATACAACATGCAAAATCTCTCAAACATTTATGTTTGGGAGATTTTTTTGTCTAAAAATCATGTTTCATGTCGAAAAAATCATGTTTCATGCACCGGACAGTTTTAAGGGCGAATTTTTGATAGAGTGAACGCAGGGGAATTTGCCCGAAACAACTCAATAGAAAACGGAGGATTTAGAAATGAAAAAGTTACTGGTTCTTATGATGGTACTTACCATAACAATGAGTCTTGCAGCCTGCGGAGGAAGCAATGATACTCCCTCACAAGTCGAGAAAACAGAATTCACAGAAGAACAAATAGCCCTTGCTGAGGATTTTTTGAGCATGGCAGAAGAATTTGATGCAATTGCTGACAAGGTAAATGCGAGCCCTGAGCTGTTGGCAAATGAGGAGCTTGTTACGGCTATGAACGAGCTTGCCGACGAAATCATCAAGCTAGACGAATATTTCGAAAGTCCAGAAACGCTTACGCCGGAGGTTATGGGGGCGTTGACTGTGACCATTGAGGTTGGCCGTTTATTCATCGCTGAAGCCAGCGAAATTTTAGACGAAATCGGTCAATGATGTCTACAGTCAAATCTGCGAAATAGCGGGAGCCACAAATTGGGTAGAAGGACATAATTGTAGCTTGTCGCCCATTACTTTTGTAGATAGTGATAAAATAAGTACTTATGCTAAGGAAGCCGTAAAGCAAATCCAGATGGCAGGAGTAATTGGTGGTAAGGATAACAACTTATTTGACCCACAGGGTACGGCCACCCGAGCTGAAGTTTCAGCAGTTTTTCGTAGATTTATGGAGCTCATTTCCAGCGAAACATACTAAGAAACATGAAATCACAAACCGTTTAAACCTGATTTGCACATGGTTAATGATATAAGTCATTGAAATATCCAAATATATTTTAAGGATGTTGAAAACACAACTGTATGTAGCGTGTTTTGGACCATCTGATTTAGCATCTCAGTTCTCAAAGAGATAATACCAAGCATACAACCGTCAAGGGGAACCCTTGGCGGTTTTCTTAGATTGAGTATAAAGGATTTATATGGTAATATAACGACGCATAAGGTAAAATGCTAATTAAGAAGGAGGGGAAATTTTGTCGGACAAGCTTATTAAAGGGAAACAAATGATTATATTTACAATTGCCTGTGTTCTTTTAGTATCCCAATTAGTTGGATGTGCAGAACAAAATAAAAAGCCAGAAAAAAGCGATTCAGTGGTTGGAATAAACTCAATAGAAGAATCAGTGGATTTGGAAAAACCGGAAGATAATGAAGCTACAATTGAAGAAAACCAGCATCAAGAAGAACTAGCGGAAAAAATAGAATTTGAAAAGAAAGAAGAAGAAGAAAAAAACACCCAAAGAGAAAATAATGAAGAAATAATTGAGCCTATCAGACCTGCTTCTCAAGTAAATAACTTAGAGAAAAACAATAAGCCGACACAATCTAATACACTAGTGGAAACAACAGAGGGAACAACAGAGGATGAAGAAACAGAATATTATTATGGAAAGCCAGCAAAAAAATTGTCCCCTAGCTATGAGGCTGCTTTGGATGAACTGGGTTACGAACCCTTTGAAAAGGAATTAGTACGGCTACTGATACAGGATTCTGGGTTGACATTTAAGGAAGCTGTCGAAGATGTAAGACCAAGTTATGTACCAACCCTAGAAGATTTGGAACCTTTTCAGGGAGAAATTGATGAAGCTGTAACAACAAGTGATCTGCTCTGGCCAGAAGATTTAGACCCTTTACAATATGCATCTGTGAAGAAACTGGCTCCTGAATACGAAGCAGCTCTAATGAGTCCAAATATAAGTGAATATCAAAGAGGAAAAATACGTTTTCTGGTGCAGGAAGAGGGTTTGTCTTTTGAAGTAGCGGTGACAACGGTTTTCCCAGGTGCGCAAATAATTTATAAAGTACAAGAAAATTAATACATATAACAAATAAAAATGAAAAATCATACTATCACATTTTTGTGGTAGTTATTTTTTTGCCTTTTTTGTTCTATAACCCTAGCTCAAGATAATATCTTTAATAAAGAAACATTGAAAAATAGGGGGATAAAAATGGGCAAAGGGAAAAAACTTATAACTTATGGGCTAGTGGTTTTATTATGTGCGTCATCCTTTTCCTATTGGTTTTATACAATAGGTAAGGAAGATGAATATATTGCAACTTTATCCTGGGTAGTAGCTGATAAAAAAATTGTTGTTGATCCAGGACATGGGGGGATTTTCCCAGGTAAGGTAGGTCATAATGATATAGTTGAAAAAGAGGTCAATTTAGCAATAGCCAAGAGATTGGCGGAATTACTTAGTGAAGGTGGAGCTATCGTTTTTATGACTAGAGATAGTGATGTGGATCTAGTAGGTAGTACAGAAGGAAGTCTTTTGCAAAAACAAAGAGCGGATTTAAAAAATAGGGTGGAGATAGCTAAGGTACAGAGTGCGGATGCCTTTATATCCATTCATTGCAATAGTATCCCTTCTCCAAGATGGAGTGGAGCCCAGACCTTCTTTGATCCTGAAAATCAAGAAAGTGAAGTAATGGCTAAAAATGTCCAACAGGAGCTAATTAAACAATTGAAAAATACTAAGCGTCAGGCTATAAAAAGAGAGGATACCTATTTATTTAGAAACTTAGAGATACCAACAATAATTATCGAATGTGGTTTCCTTTCCAATCCCAAGGAAGCGGAATTATTAACTCAAGAGGAATATCAGCATTGTATTGCCTTTGCAATTTATTCTGGTTTAGTAAAATATTATGCCCAAAATGTAGAACAGGTTAATGGCTAAATAGGATTTGTCCCTAGGATGGCAGATACTGCCCTATTTTGTAACAAGGGAAGTAAGAATTACGAGATGATTTGTCGATAAATTTCCTGGGCAATAATATTTTGTAGTAAAAGAAAAGTAAAAGTGTTTATTTGGAAAACAATATTCCTAATTAGGGATATTGTTTTTTAAATTTAAGTAAAACCCCTATTGCATATATATACATAAGAATGTATAATTATTAAAATCTTAAGTGGTATGGGGAGAGATAATGATGAAAATCAGTGTAGGTATTATTGGAGTAACTGGTTATACAGGGGGTGAACTACTAAGGCTTTTGGTTAACCATTCTGAGGCAGTGGTTAAGAAAGCCAGCTCTAGAAGTAACCAAGGCAATGATGTGGTCAATGTTCATCCCTATTTAATGCACAATATCTCTCTAATCGAAGAAGAATTAGATGTTGAGGAATTTCAAAAGGATTTAGATGTTATTTTTCTAGCTTTGCCCCATGGTTTATCAGCAAATATTGTACAAAAGTTAGATTTAAATAAAGTGAAGGTAATTGATTTAGGGGCGGATTTTCGCTTAAAAGATCCTGAAAGTTATAAATTTTGGTATGAATTGGACCATAGCTGTCCTAGTCTTTTAAATGATGCAGTTTATGGTTTGCCTGAGCTTTATAAGAAAGAGATAAAAGAAAGTAAGTTAATTGCGAATCCAGGTTGTTATCCAACTAGTGTCTTACTGGCCCTAGCTCCTCTTTTAAAAAATGGTCTTATCAAATTAGAAAATATTATTATTGATAGCAAATCTGGTGTGACAGGGGCAGGTAAAACCTTAACTCAACAGAGTCATTATCCCGAAATTAATGACAATTTAC